>CAJYHH010000835.1 GCA_913773825.1 Candidatus Sericytochromatia bacterium
AAGCCCGTTTACAGCTTGAAACAGAGGGCTTTCCCCAAACCAAATGTAGCGAAATCTACCAGCTTACGCTTCAGCGTGCTGAAGATCCACTTAGTCATCAAAGCACCTGGATTTTAAGCTCTGCCCAAAGCACAAGCCGACGTGAATGGATTATTAAACCCACTCGTGGTGTTGATCCCACTCAGCTGAAACAACTTGGCCAAAGTCTTCAGGCTCGGCTTAAAAAACTGGGTTCGAGCGTGCCTGCATTTGAGATCAAAGCAGCAGCTGGCAGTTTTGTTGTTTCACATGCCCTCAACGAAATCCTGCCTGATAACTGGCAAGAATGGCTAACACAAACTTACCAACTAAGCTTTAAGCTCCAGAATCTGGATGACCAAAGCTGGCAAACGACTAGCCTGGGCCCTCAGCATATTCAATCAGCTCAGGCTCAACTGCGTGACCCAGGTCTGTCCATGCGGCAAGAATGGCTGATCGTGATTACGCTAACGCCTGAAGGCCAACAGCTTTTAAGTAAAATCAGCAAACAAAACGACGCTCAAAAACTAGGCATCTTTATTGATGACAGACTGCTGACAGCCCCACAACTCAATGGGCAGATGACAAGTAATCAAGTCATTATTGAGGGTTCTTTTACTGATGCTGAAATTAAAGAATTGGCAAACATGTTGAATATGCTGCCTCTGGAGATGCCAATGAGTATTCAAAGTAATCGGATTGTAGCGCCTTAGAACTCTACAGCTCTGTTAGCCAAACCCTAACAGAGCTGTAGAAACCGTTTTAGACTACGCGCAGTAAAAACGCTTTGAGGTATTCACCTTCTGGATGAAACAGGCTCACAGGGTGATCCACGGGCTGGCCGAGGCGTTGCAGCATCTGAACGGTTCGTCCGGCTTCAGCAGCTGCGGCAAAGATGATTTTTTGGAATAAATCCCAGTCCATATAGTGAGAGCAAGAGCAGGTCAGCAGCAGACCATCAGGTTTGCTTTTGCGCATCGCAATCCGGTTGATGTCCTGATAAGCCCGTGAGGCCTGTTTAAGATGTTTGGCCTGCTTAACAAACGCAGGCGGATCCAGAACAATCATGTCGTAATCGGGCTGCATGGCGCGCAGAAAGTCAAAAACATCAGCCTGCTCAAACTGATGCTGCTCAGGATCCAGACCGTTAAGCAGATAATTGCGCTTGGCCTGTTCCTGAGCGGGGCCAGAAATTTCAACTGAAGTGGTCTGAGCACCCTGTACAGCGGCATGTAGACTAAAACCACCGGTATAAGAAAAACAGTTAAGCAGACGTTTGCCTGCGGCCAACTCACCGACTAAGCGGCGGCTTTCGCGCTGGTCTAAAAAGAAACCGGTTTTTTGACCGCGCAGGGCATCTACTTCAAACTTAACGCCGTATTCTTCAATGACCGCAACGGGTTCCCCCATACCTGAGAGTACGCCGCTGAAAGCCTGCATTTGTTCTTCTCTAAGTGAGCCTGAGTCACTGCGTTCAATAATCAGACGTGGCTGCAGCAGTTCAGTTAAAATCTCGCCTAAAACATCGCGCAGACGGCTCATGCCCAGCGACGAAATCTGGACCGACAAAACATCTGCATATTGATCGACCACTAAGCCAGGCAGACCATCTGCTTCAGCATGTACCAGACGGCAGGCATTTGACTGAGTCACCAGCATCCGGCGCAGGCGAATCGCGGTTTCAAGCCGTTCTTTTAAAAAGTCTTTATCGATCGCCACATCTTCAAAGCTCATCAGGCGTAAAGCAATCTGAGAATGAGGATTATAAAAGCCTTTGGCTAAAAACTCCCCGCCAGAGCTATATAAACTCAGGATATCGCCAGCTTCAGCCTGGCCTTCGACAGTTTGAATCCCCCCTGAAAATAGCCAGGGATGACGGCCTTGAATTGATTTTTCGCGGCCCTTCTTTAAAATCACGCGGGCATTGCGGTTTTCCATGGGCCGCCTCCGTTTTTTTTTGTTCAGCATAGCCAGCGGGCATAGGCACTGGCAACCTGATTGCCTGAGACCCACCGTAAAGCTACAATGCGTGGGCCAAGCAAGCTTGGCCGTGGTGGGTTTTGAGTCGTGAGTTTTGAGTTTTTAAAACCCTAATGCAGCAGTTCTGGTTTACCTAGCAGCTAAAAGGAGCTCTTCGATGTCCAAACGTGTTTTTGTTTCGGGTGCCAGTAAAGGCATCGGCCTGGCAGTTGCCCATCGCTTTTTGGCTGAAGGTTTTGATGTAGCGGTTAACGCCAGTACTGAAGCAAGCCTTGAACAGGTGCGCCTGACTTATCCGCAGTTTAAAGTCTATCGCGCTGACATGTCGCAAAAATCAGAGGTTGAAGAACTTGCTAAATGGCTAAATCAGGATTTTGGCCCGCTGGATGTTCTAGTCAATAATGTTGGGCGCTTTTTGCCAGGCTCTGTGCATAGCGAAAGTGATGAAGCCTTTGAAATGATGATGCACACCAATGTCTTTTCAAACTATTATCTGACCAAGCGCGTGCTGCCTGCGATGATGGAGCGCCAGTCGGGCACCATTTTTAATCTTTGCAGCATCGCCAGCATTATGGCTTATGCTAACGGCGGCGCTTATAGCATCTCTAAACATGCTCTGCTGGGCTTTTCAAAAGTCCTGCGAGAAGAAATGAAGCCCCACGGCATCCGGGTTGTCTCTGTGCTGCCAGGCGCCACCCTGACAGCCTCATGGGAAGGTGTTGATTTACCTGCAGAGCGCTTTATGCCAGCTGAAGACATAGCGTCAATTATCTGGGACACCTACAAGCTCAGCTCCCGCACCGTGGTTGAAGAAATCCTACTGCGCCCGATGCTGGGTGATATCTGATGGACAAAGGGCCCGCCTGACTACCCTTGAGCTCTACAAAGAGGACATGAAGTTCTCAGCGGGGCATTTTACGATTTTTTCAGCAACTGAACGTGAACGTCTGCATGGCCATAATTTCCGCGTCCACGTCATCATCACCGCCGAAATTTTAGACAACGGCATGTGCTTTGACTATGTGATCTACAAAAAGCGCCTGCGCAAGCTCTGTGACGCCTGGGATGAATATATGATTCTGCCGACTCAGTCACCCTATCTGCAGATTGAACAGACGGAGTCTCACATCTACGCCCATTTTAACGGCGAAAAAATCCCGTTTTTAGCCAGTGATGTGTTGCTCTTACCTGTTGCGAACGCCACAGTCGAAGAATTTGCGCGCCTGATGTTAGAATCCCTCACTTCAGACCCACAAGAATTAGCTGAATTCCGGATTCATGCCCTGACAGTCAAAGTCTATTCAGGGCCTGGCCAAAGTGCCGCCAGCAGCTGGGAGAAGGTGTAGGTAGTAGGGGGTAGATGGGGTTTAAGACAACACAGAACACATCAAGCCTGCAC
>CAJYHH010000836.1 GCA_913773825.1 Candidatus Sericytochromatia bacterium
CAGACCTTTAGGGGCATTAAAGCTAAAGCGCGTGGCCATGCCGCCAGCGAGCACAATGGCCGCGACTTCACCGGCAGCCACGGCTTCTTCGCCAATATCGCTTAAAACCTGGCGTTCAGCTGCAGGAAGTGTGCTGAGATCTAGCACCTCATCTGCCGTGGGGGGCTCGACGCTGGCCTGCAGGCGAATGCGTTCAGGACTGAGCTCACCAGAACGGTATTGATTCAGCAGTTGCTCAAAGATCTGCTGCGTCTGCGTTTGTGACATGGGGGTCCTCTTGTGTAATTGCTTCGATGGCCTCAGATAAAGAAGGCTCTTCTTCACCTAAACGGTGAACCAACGGAATAATCACAGGCCGGCGTCGAGTCCGATGATGAATAATTCGGCTGAGATGATCATTGGCCCACTTTTCAGTGTCTTCGCGAGTGGGGATTTTTTCTTGCTTGGCCCATTTTTCGAGTTGGCGTGTGATCGATGCGCGAAGGGCTTTGGCGACTTCGCTATACAGCTCATCGCGGCCTTCTTCGATAATAAATCCTTTTGAGACCAGGCGGGGATCTGCAACCAGAGCACCATTGGCATCAACGGTAATCGCCGCAAAGATCACGCCGTCTTTAACCAGACGGTGGCGTTCACGCAGCTCTTTTTCATCGAGATAGCCCTGACCACGACCTGCAACCATAATTTCGCCGGCCTGAACTTTTTCGGCAACTTTGGCGCTCTCTGCCGTGATTTCAAGACGTTCGCCGAGATCTAGCAAAAAGATGTTCTCAACCGGGACACCTGTTGCCTGAGCCAGTTCGCTATGGCGCAGCATCTGGCGATATTCACCATGAGTGGGAATAAAATATTTGGGCTTACACAGGTTTAGCATCAGCTTGAGTTCTTCCTGGCTGGCATGGCCAGAGGCATGTAGACCCTGGCGGCCTTCATACAGCAAGATTGCGCCTTTTTCGCTGAGTAAATTGATGTTCTGATAAATCGAACGCTCATTGCCTGGAATCGGCGTGGCCGAAATAATCACCGTATCGCCTCTTTGAATCGATACGGGATTAAACTTGCCGATTGCCATACGGCTAAGAGCCGCCATGGGTTCACCCTGGCTGCCAGTGGTTAACACCGCGACTTTTTCATCGGGGTAATCACCCAGATTTTCAGCTTTAATCACCGTGTCTTCGGGATATTTTAAATAACCTAAAGCAAAAGCTTTAGCGGTGTTACGCTCCATTGAGCGCCCAACAAAGGCAATTTTACGGTCAAATTCCACACAGCGATTAACAATTTGCTGAATGCGATGCAGGCTTGACGCAAAAGTTGCGATAATAATACGGCCTTTAGCACGATAAAAGGCATTGCGAAAGCTCTGGGCCACTTCCTGCTCAGAAATCGTATGGCCTGGATTTGTGGCGTTGGTGCTGTCTGAAATCAGCATCAGCACACCCTTTTCGCCAAACTCAGCAAACTTAAAATAGTCAGTCGGCTGCATATCAATAGGCGTAGGATCCATTTTAAAGTCGCCAGTAAAGACAATGGCGCCTTGATCAGTATGAACAGCCAGGCCTAAAGCGCCAGAAATACTGTGACAGACATGCATAAATGTCACATCAAAGCCACCGATTTTACAGTTGTCACGACCTTCTACTTTTTGCAGCAGGTTAGCGTAACTGGCGTCAATGTCAG
>CAJYHH010000837.1 GCA_913773825.1 Candidatus Sericytochromatia bacterium
CAAGTGATTAAGCGTTTGCAGTTCTGAGAGCTCCAAACCGCGCCCATAGCCCTGATAAGCCAGGGTGGAATCTGTATAACGATCGCAGAGCACAATACTGCCTCTTGCCAGTGCCGGGCGGATCACTGTATCAACATGCTGGGCCCGATCAGCCAGATACAAAAACAGTTCTGCCCGTGCTGAGAGCGTTTCTTCGGGGTTTGGCGCCAGAATCAGCTGACGGATACGCTGACCATAACCCGTGCCACCCGGCTGACGAGTCACCAGTACATCCTGGCCGCGGGCTTCCAGCCAGTCACGCAAACGCGCTACCTGGGTGGATTTACCCGCGCCTTCACCGCCTTCAAAGCTGACAAAACAACCTTGTTTACTTAGATCCAAGGCCATTTAAAAGTCCGGGTAGGCTTCCGGATAGGCCATTTTGTCGACGTAATTAGGGTCGTCCATTTCCCGGAACATTTCTTCTTCTTCTTCACTGGGGGCGTCGAGCTGCATCAACTGCCGCAGGCTCTCTTGAATCTGATAAATCGTATTGGAACGCACCAGATAAACAGGTATCTGGCGGGCTTCTGCCGCATCGATGATTTTACGATGCTTTTTATACGACTGCAGCAGCATCAATGAATCTGCTTCATCCATATTTTTTGTCACTTTAGCCGGCAGGCGCATGGTTTTAATCACGCGCTCAAGCTGGCTACGGCTGACTGCATAAGGATAAATATGCATGATGCTTTCTTGCTCGCCGGTCACGTTGACCATATGGCGACGCATATCCTGGGCCTGCTCTTTGATCTTTTTGACTTTGCCTTCATCATCGATATAACGGATTTCAGGGCTGGGCATTTTACCGCGCAGATACTGATCCACTACTTCAGAAACATCCAGATGAATCGCCATCTGATAACGATCCTGAATTTCGATGGCAATATCAAAGGTCGGCGGCGATTTACGCTCAAGTACAGTTTTTTGAGTGCCGCGGCGCTTGGCTTCTTCATCACCTAATGTAACGGACTCAATCCCACCAACTAAGTCATTTAGCGAAGGGTTTAAGATCAGATTTTCAATGCTATTGCCGTGAGCAGTCCCAATCAACTGAACACCGCGCTCAGCAATGGTGCGAGCGGCATCAGCTTCTTCTTTGGTTGAAATCTCATCAATAATAATCACTTCAGGCA
>CAJYHH010000838.1 GCA_913773825.1 Candidatus Sericytochromatia bacterium
GGGATTTTCATCCGGGAAGCGCGATAAAATTTCTCGCTCACGCGCAGCGGCAACCGCAGCACTGGCGTCACGGTAAACCCATATCTGGCCAATGCGCTGATTTTCAACCACAATCGAAATAAAATCACGTTCAAAATAGCGTCCATCTTTTAAGGACAGGATCTCACCGAGTACCTGTCGCCCTTGATTAAGTCTGTCTGTCATGTCCACCAGAAAAGCTGCTGGGTCCTGAAACAATTCAGAGGCCTGCTGTGCAGCCATTTTACAATCCATTCCGATTAAAGCCTCTGGCGCAGCAGAAATCTGAAACAGCTGACAAAAAGCCGGATTGACCAGCAGCACCTCACGATCGGCATTTTCAAGCAGCAGACCAGCCTGTAAATGCGTTATCAAGGTCTCAAGTCTGGCTTTGGTTTCACGGAGATGTTGCTCGGTCCGGCGGCGCTCACTGATATCTCTTATCGTCAGCGTAAAAATCGGGGGGTCTGACATCAAAACCGCCGAGAGATTTAACTCCAGATCAAACAGACGGCCATCAAAGTGCTGGCCTTTGCTTTCAATTAATTGGCCTAACTTGGGATGATCTGAGTCAGCAAGCATCTCCATAAACAACATTCGGGATTCGGGCTGAGCCAGCAGGCGGGGCGCAATCGGTTGATGATGCAAAGTCGGTCCTGGCCAGCCCAGCAGACGTTCAGCAACAGGATTCCAGTCCAGCACACAGCCCGCCTGATTAAGCAGGAAAATGCCGTCGTGAGCAGCAGCCAGAACCGTCTGCAACCGACTAGCCACATGCAGGCTGCGGTCTTGCAAACTGCGGTGTTCTAACATGTGATAAAAAGTCTGGCCAAGCTGACGCAGACTGCCTGTCAAATAAGCCGCAGGGGGCCTGACAAAGCACAGGGTCAGACCATAAGGCGAAGATTCAGGCCCAAGCTGCAAACTATGCAGATAAAGCTCGGGCTCTTCCGCTAAATGCTGACATTCTGGATACGGTAAAACAGACAGCGGAGCGCTTTCTAATTGCTCCAGGCGGATCTCATCTATTGGCAAATGACGAGAAGCCCGACTCAGTCCGGCTGAACCCAACAGCTGCAAGCCCCCTTCAATCGGTGCTCGCCACAAGAGCACCACTCGCGCGTCAAGACGTCCTGCTAGGCGCAGCAAATAACTATCCAGCGACAAAGCAAGATCAAACAGTTCAAGCGCTTCAAGCGTCAGCTCATGCAGCAGACTCAGGCTGCGCAAAGGCGTCAGGCTCATCCTCCTACCCCCAGCAAGGCCACAGCTTGATTATGATAATGGGGCACACCGCCAAAACTGCCGACTTGGCCGATACATACGGCTCCCAGCCAAGGGATCTGTCGCAGCTCGCGCAGCAGAGCAGCGCGTTCTTTTTCGGCATAGGGGCCCAGGGCCTCCAGACGCGCAGCATCGTAAAAAGCCAACGCCCCGTCCAGACCTTTGCTTCTGAGACGTACCCGAGCAGCAGCTTGAGCTGCGGCTTCACACAGACTGGGGCCATGCCCAGTCATCAGCTGAACAAGACTATTGGGGGGCATCTCAGCCGCACAATTTAAAGCGCCATGAGTATGACAGCCCAGCGGCAATCTCAGCAGATAATGGCCACTGCCAAGCGGGATGCCCAAGGGATGACTACGCGCAAAATCAGTAAACCGGTCTGGGTCGAGCAAGAGGCCATCGCGGCGAGCCATTTCGGCATAAGCAACCCGAGCGGGTAAATAGTCTAATTCCCGCAGCAGCAAACGATGACTGCTGGTGACCGTGGCAGAGGCACCAGAAGGTATCCAGCCCTGGGCTACAGCAGTCCTCCAGGGCCGCTTGTGGCGCAGGGCTGCGATCACCACCGGCCCCTGGCAAACCTGACCATTGAGCAGTAAAAATCCCGGTCCATAAGCATGCCCGGTGCCGCCCCCAATCCAGGCTGGCCCGGAGCCGGCTTCTTCAAGTGCACCAAATAGAATGGCAGAGGCACTGCCAGCATGAGGTTCTGCAAAAAAAATCAGGGTATCAGCCTGTGAATGGCCGAGTTCATCAAGTGCCTGACGTGCAGCCAGCTGGCCAGCCAGCCGATCCGGGGTATCGGCTGGCAATAACTGAGAAAGCCCAACTTGTAGATCTGGATGCAAAAACTGGGCAATCACAATTCCCCGGCTCAGATTCTGTGAGCCGACTTGCAGCGCCTGGACGGCCATACCTAGCCAGGGAGCCGGAGCCAGCAAAGGATTTAAAACCGACGCCAGCTCATGAGGCGAATAATCATGACTGCAGAGCACCAGACACAAGCGCGCTTGAGGTTTGAGTTGGCCAGCCAGCTCCTGAGCTGCTCTATCAGCTCGAAGCGCGCTACTGCTTGCCAGATGCCAAAACATAAGACCTCCTGCGAAAAACGTTCAGGCGCTGCAATTGATGCCTCAGCGCTGTGCGCTCGCCAGGATTTAGACCCAGACAGAACACAGCCAACAAGGTCACGCTAAAGCAGGTTATCAGTTCAAGCATAAATCGGGCTACAGGCCAAGGACTTAATGGCAGCTGCTGTAAGCCTACCAGCGCAGGTAATAACAAACTCAAGGCTAATCCAGCCGCGCTCAAAGGCCGCCAGAGTGTCTGTGCAAGATAATCAGCGGGCTTAAGACCGCTGACACGACAAGCCAGCGGCAGATTAAAAGCAAGAGCTAACAACAGATTAGGCA
>CAJYHH010000839.1 GCA_913773825.1 Candidatus Sericytochromatia bacterium
GTATCAGCGCGGGTATAGCCAATCAGGGCTAAACCTCTGTCGACGTCACTTTCATCACTGGCTTCAATTTCAAGATAAGGCGGCAAGCCAGCCCCTTCATCAATCTCAAAATGCAGGCCTGGTATGGTCCAGGTTTCACGAAGTTTTTCGTCTATACGTGACTGTTCCAAACCCATTTTTTGTAAAAACAGATCCATCGCGGCAAAATCGCCAACGGTCGTTTCGGTTTCTTCAGCCACTTTATAAGTGGTACGCGAAATGGTCTGCTTATAAGTCAGCAAGACTTCTTCGTGACCTGTATCAGGCCAGCGGCGCAGACGTAATCTGACATAGCTGCCATCCATCTGCTCATAAAGCCGTTTGTCAGGGTAATCATACATATAATTGCGCTGAAACTCACGCCCCTTATATTCACAGCCAGCCGCCCGCAGTTTTTCACGCACGGCCTCTACATCAATTTCGAGTATCTTGAGTTCAATTTCCATGCCTGAGAGTTTAACACGGGAAGGGGACTAATGGACTAATGGACTAATGGACTAATGGACTTAGGACTGGGGACAGGGGACGGGGGACTGGGAAATAGGGGCGAGAGACAGGGATGAAGAAATAGGTCAAAAACAAAAAGTGCCCCCACCGAATGTGAGGGCATTTGATCTTGATTTAGTCCTTAAGCGAGTGCAACGAGCGGTCCTACGTCCATTAGTCCTCTCGTCCAATCTACTGCAGGGCTTTGGTGGGGTTGATGGCGCCAGCGCCGAACATATCATCGCGGCCGATGGTGCCGAGGTCAGTGGCGGTGCTTTCAAGCCGTTCACGCAGCTGAGCGGGTTTGAGGTAGGGATTTTTGCTCAGAACCATGGCAGCCAGTGCAGAAACCATCGGCGTGGCCATTGAAGTGCCATTCAGGCTGGCATAGCTCTGGGGCAGGCCAGCATCGTTGGCGGTGACGTGATAAGTCGGGAAGGTCGACATGATATTGACGCCAGGCGCCACGATATCGAGTTCAGGACCCCGATTAGAGAAAGAAGCCAGATAACGGTCTTCGTTAATTGCCCCAACCGCTAAAAACTTAGTAGCAGCAGCCGGATAACCAATCGCACTACCAGAGTTACCAGCAGCGGCAATCACCAGCGAGCCTTTGCGCTCAGCGTAGCTGGCGACAAAGTTAGCCAGCGTTTTCATGGCAAAGCCACCAGGGGGTGAACCGAGGCTGAGGTTGATAATCTGAGCGCCGTTATTGGCG
>CAJYHH010000840.1 GCA_913773825.1 Candidatus Sericytochromatia bacterium
CCACTGAACAGCTGCAAGATAAGCTGACTCAGCCCCAGCAGGTTAAAAACGAAACCGTCACGATTGCGATTTAAGCTGAATTTCTAGAAGCATTAGAACCTTTTAACAAAATAAAGAAGCCTGGGCCCCTGTCACCGACAGGGGCTTTGTGCTGCGCTACAATGGGCACAAAAATCATTGGAGCATGATTGATGTCCCGTAAAGTGTTATTAATTTCAAGCAGCCGGATTTATGGACAAGCCTATATGGAGTACTGCCGCCAGGAGCTTCTTGATTTTTGGGGAGATGTTCGTGAGATTTTATTTGTGCCCTTTGCAATTAAAGATTGGGACGGTTATGCCGCTAACGTCAGCCGATTTTTGGAGCCGATGGGCTTTAGCATTAAAGCGCTGCACACTCAGCCGGATTTTAAACAGGCGATTTCAGAGGCAAAAGGGGTGTTTGTTGGGGGCGGTAATACTTTTTTGCTGACCCGCACGCTGTATGAACAGGATTTAATTGGCTTAGTCAGAGAGCGGGTTATAGGCGGTGAAATGCGCTATATGGGCTCATCTGCGGGCTCAAACGTTGCGGGTCCAACGATGAAAACCACCAACGATATGCCGATTGTGATGCCGCCTAGTTTTGACACGTTTAATCTGGTGCCTTTTCAGATGAATCCCCATTATCAGGACCCCCAGCCTGACTCCCAGCATATGGGTGAAACCCGTGAAGACCGGATTCGTGAGTTTCATCAGTGGAACGAAGCGCCGGTTGTGGGTTTACGTGAAGGCGGTCTGGTTGAAGTAGAGGGTGATAAAGCAACTTTGAAGGGTGTAACGGGCGCCAGACTGTTTCGAGCTGGCCAGAACCCTGAAGAGTATTTGCCTGGTGCTGACTTAAGCTTTTTGCTTTAAACATTTGCTTTAAAAGCAGGGCATTCAAAGCCGCCAATGCTAAATTAGCTTGTAACAGCTTAGAGCCCACTGTGAGCTGCCTGAAACTTCATTCAGGTAGCTCATTTGCCCCTCCTAACTTCGCGATGTTTCCTTCATACTGACTTTATCAAGCGACTAATCAGATGAAGGAAACATCCTCACATGCGCAAACTTGTTCTCTCTAGCCTTGCAAGCGGAGTCCTGCTGGCGGCCTGCAGCCCAAGCACCCAACCTTTGAGCAATGCTCCGCTGCCTCCCTCTAATCAGGCAAATAGCCAGTCTCCCACTCAGACAGCTAGCAGCACCCCTGCTCAGTCCTCTAGCTCAATTGATACTACCAGCCAGGCCAGTCTCCCCTCTGTGACCCAGGCCAGCTTTAATAACCAGCCCGAAACCCTGACCGATCGGGTGCAATCTAAAGACGAGACCATTCAGGTTAAGGCTGAAGGCTTCCGCAAACAGGATATTGCCTCTGCCATTGAGCTCAAGCTGGTGGCTGAAGTAGCCCCGCCTAAAGTTCTGGGCAAAAATGTTCAGGCTACGGATGTTCAGGTTCAGGGCAATTACGCTTATGTCTCTTACGATATTGCCGGTCCAGAATTCTCTGGTGGTGTGTATATTCTCGATGTGAAAGACCCCAAAAACCCCAAATTAGTGGCTGAAATGTCAGCTCCTGACTTAGATGCCTATGCCCTGATGCCCCAGGGTAATCGTCTGTATTTTAGCGGCGCCAGCGCCAATGAAAAAATTCTGACCACGCCTGCACTGCTGCAGACTCTTGAGCTCAGTGAAGACGGCAGTCGCTTTGTCAAAGACCTCGGCACAACCGGTCTGCCTAGCTATGCCGGGACAGATGTGGCGGTTGCTCAAGGTAAAGTTTATGTCAGCTCGGGTGATAAAAATGGCGGTATCAGCCAGATTGACCCCACAACTTTAAAGAGCACGGCCTTTTTCCCCTTTGAAGATGCCCGCAGCGTCAACACAAATTACACCCTGAATGGCAAACCCCAAGTTGTTGCTTTTAAAGGCACAAATGGCGCTTTACAAGTGCTTGATGCTGACCTAAAGCCTGGTGCTCGCTATGACTTTTCATCCACTGCCACGATTCAGTATTCTCAGTCGATTATGGATATTCAGGGCAGCATGGCTTTAATTGGAGCCGGTGACGGGGGTGGCTTATTGGTTGATCTGGCCACGGGTAAACAGCTCTGGCAGCAAAAGACACCTAAAGGGATTACCAATGGCGCTACATTAAGCGGAGATTTAGCCTTTTTAGCGAATGGCGAAGACGGCGTGAGTGTGGCTCTGCGCCAGGCTGACGGCAGTTTTGAAAATGTCGGTTCACTCTCTTTTCCGGATCAGGTGTCTAGCAATACGGTGATGTTCCGCAATAATGTGCTTTATGTTGCCAACGGTCGCGGTGGTCTGAGTATCCTGACCGTCAATAAAGTCACGCCTCCGAGCCCTTGTACCGGTACAGCTGACAATATTGTCGCCAATCCAGGCTTTGAACTGCCCAATGAACCGCTGAGCAGCTATATCTTTACCAAAGAACTGCCCTGCTGGACTATTCTCGGTGATGAAGGCGTTGTTGAAATTGATCCGCCATCTGTCTGGCAGACACCTGATGGGGTGCGCTCGATGGATCTGAATCCCAACCGTCCTGGTGCGATTGCCCAAACTCTACAAACCGTTGCGGGTAAGCGTTATCGCCTGACTTTTAGTCTGGCAGGTAATTACACAGTCGCCCCTGCTAAAAAAGAAGTGGAAATCTTCTGGAACAATAAGTCACTGGGTACTCAGAGCTTTGATACCACAGGCCGCAGCGCAAGTAATATGGGCTGGAAAACAGTCAGCATCGATATGCCTGCTGCTACAGGTGCTCAGACTGAACTGCGTTTTATCGGCAAAAATACGGGTAGTGGCGGTGCTGTCATTGATGCCGTCAAAGTACAGCCCATGGGACTGCTGGATCAGATTCTGAACATTTTGTAAAAACGACTAAAAGCTTAACTGAGGGCCCGAAACAATTGTTTCGGGCTTTTTTGTTTGGTTCGCGCTTTTACAAAAGCGCTTAATCTTCCCGCAAATAAACAAAAAAATTGTCTCATTACCAGCCGTCTGTACGGGGTTAAAGCCCGTTAAAACAGGCCTATCTATGTTAGAATGCAGCATCAAAATTTCGGGAAAGGAAGCTTTTATTGACGGTCTTCAGGTCACCCCGAATCCGTTTTTAAAACATTTTCAACCATGAAAATTATTTACACCATTACCGATGAAGCCCCGATGTTGGCAACTGCCTCTTTTTTGCCAATTATTCAGGCCATTACATCAGCTGCAGGAATTGAAGTTGAGACCCGTGACATTTCTCTCTCTGGCCGTATTCTGGCAAATTTCCCTGACAATCTCAGCGCTGATCAGAAGATTTCAGACGACCTGAGCGAACTGGGCGAACTGGCCAAAACCCCTGAAGCAAACATTATCAAGCTTCCCAATATCTCTGCTTCACTGCCTCAGCTCAAAGCGGCTATTGCTGAGCTGCAGGGCCAGGGCTATGATGTGCCCAACTATCCTGAAAATCCCCAGACTGATGCTGAAGCTGAAATTAAAGCTCGCTACGCCAAAGTTTTAGGCTCTGCCGTTAATCCTGTTCTGCGTGAAGGCAATTCAGATCGTCGCGTAGCAGGCCCGGTTAAAGCTTTTGCTAAAACCCATCCTCACTCCATGGGTGACTGGAACCCTGAGTCTAAAACCCGCGTTGCTCATATGCAGGACGGCGACTTTTACGGCAGCGAAGTCTCAACCACTGTTGACAGCGATTGCCAGGTTCGGATTGAATTTGTTGGCGAAAATGGCGAAGTAAAAGTCTTAAAAGACAATCTTTCGCTGGTTGCTGGCGAAGTCATTGATGCTTCGCGTATGGAAGTGGCTAAACTAAAAGCTTTTTTCACTGAGACAATTGAACAGACACATTCTGAAGACGTGCTGCTGTCTCTGCATATGAAAGCCACGATGATGAAAGTCTCTGACCCCGTCATTTTTGGCCATTGTGTACAGGTTTATTACAAAGACGTCTTTGAAAAATATGCTGACACCTTTGCCAAACTGGGCGTCAATCCCAGCAATGGTTTAGGTGATGTTTACAGCAAAATCGCCAGCTTGCCCGAAGCTGAAAAAACCGAAATTGAACAGGCTTTGCAGGCTGTGTATCAGAACCGTCCGCCGCTGGCGATGGTGGATTCTGATAAAGGCATTACTAATTTACATGTGCCCAGTGACGTCATTGTTGATGCATCGATGCCTGCGATGATTCGCGGCGGTGGCAAAATGTGGGGCCCCGACGGTAAAGAAAAAGAAACCGTCGCGATGATTCCCGATCGCAACTATGCGGGTATTTATCAGGCTGTGATTGATGACTGTATCGCACACGGCAAATATGATGTTGCCACGATGGGTGATGTTGCCAACGTTGGCCTGATGGCTCAAAAAGCTGAAGAATATGGCTCACACGACAAAACCTTTATCGCCACTGAAAAAGGCAGCATTCGCGTTGTCAAAGGTGACGAAGTGGTCTTTGAACACGCTGTTGAAAATGGCGATATCTGGAGAATGTGTCAGACCAAAGATGTGGCGATCAAAGACTGGGTAAAGTTAGCCGTTAAGCGTTCACGCGCTACGGGTAATCCTGCTGTGTTCTGGCTCGACAAAAACCGCGCTCATGATGCCCAGCTGATCAAAAAAGTCGAAGCTTATCTGCCTGAACACGACACCGAAGGGCTTGAAATCAAGATTTTGTCACCGGTTGAAGCGATGCAGTACTCAATTGAGCGCATTCGCAAAGGCCAGGACACGATTTCAGTTACAGGTAACGTACTCCGTGACTATTTGACTGACTTGTTCCCGATTCTGGAACTCGGCACCTCTGCCAAAATGCTGTCAATTGTGCCGCTGTTAGCAGGTGGTGGTCTGTATGAAACAGGCGCGGGCGGCTCTGCTCCCAAACACGTCCAGCAAATGCTGGCTGACAATCATCTGCGCTGGGATTCACTCGGTGAATTTTTGGCTCTGGCTGTCTCAATCGAAGACTATGCTGCTTATACCAATAGCAACAAAGCAAAAGTGATTGCTAAAGCTTTAGATAGCGCCAATAACCAGTATCTGACTCACGATAAGTCCCCCTCACGACGGGTTAAACAGCGTGACAATCGCGGCAGCCATTTTTATGTGGCCCTGTATTGGGTTCAGGCCCTGGCTCTGCA
>CAJYHH010000841.1 GCA_913773825.1 Candidatus Sericytochromatia bacterium
CTTAACGCTTTTAATCGTCCAGAAGGTGGCGCCTGTTTTACGATCAGGCTACCGGTCCAAGAACTACCCGCTCTGCCAGTTGAGGAGGAAGATGTCACAACGTATTCTGATTATTGATGACGAAAAATCCATTCAGCGCAGCTTAAAACTTTCACTGGAAGCCGCTGGATTTAGCGTCCGCCAGGCTGCAGACGGCCTGCAGGGTATTGAAGCATTTAGCAGCCAGTCACCTGATTTAGTGCTTTTAGATTTGGGTCTGCCAGATATGTCTGGCTTAAAAGTCCTGAGCAGCATCCGCGAGCAGAGCCGAATCCCGGTGATTATTCTCTCTGTACGTGATCAGGAACGCCAAAAAGTCGAAGCTTTAGACTTAGGTGCCAATGATTATCTGACAAAACCCTTTGGGGTCCAGGAGCTCCTGGCGCGTATGCGAGTAGCTTTACGCACAAGCGCAGATCGCCAAAACCAGACGGGTGAAGTGACGGATCCCATGTTTCAATTGGGCTCCTTGCGAGTAGATCGAGAGCGTCATCTTGTCTGGAAAAATGATCTCCCCGTCAAACTCACCAAAACAGAATACAAGTTGCTCAGCTTATTAGTCCGGCATGCAGGTAAAGTCCTGACCCATCGCCAGATTCTGACAGAAATCTGGGGAGATGCTTATCAGGGTGAAACCCACTATCTACAGGTTTATATCTCTCAGCTTCGTCGAAAACTCGAAGCCGAACCCACAGCTCCTCAGCTGATCTTGACTGAACCCGGAGCTGGCTATCGACTCGCTCTGGATAGTTAAGCTAAAGCTTGAGTCCTACAAAATTGAGTTTTATTTAGCTTTTAATCGTGAAGTTTAAAGGCGTGACAAAACAAATGGCTGATATTTAAATTTAAAACCCGTGATTTTCACGACTATTTAGATAATAAATCTGTTTTATTATCTTTTATATTTCTAGTGATTCAATGTCCGTTCCAGCGGCCATTTCTCTGTTTTTTTATGACTTGAAGATGTTATACTTTTTTGTAAGTAAGACCTCAAGATTTCCTCAAGATTTTTGTTTTAGCTCGTTTAATTATTTGAGCTCTGTCACAAAGTATGCTAAGGAGTCGCCGTGATGCCCACTGTCCTGATTGCAGAAGATTCGCAAGTCATTCAAAAACTCTTGCGCGAAGTCCTGGCAAAAGACAAAAGCATAGAAGTGGTCGCCAGTACGCTTGACGGTGAAAGCACCATCCAGGAAGTCAAAGCCCGTAAGCCAGACATGGTCATTATGGATTATCGGATGCCCAAACTTAATGCACCTGACATGATTAAGGCGATTATGAGCGACACACCGGTTCCCATTTTGATTTTGACAAGTGCTGAGCCCACTGAGCCGAAGAAGAAAGAGTGCCTTGAGCTGGGCGCTTCAGGGTTTATGACCAAACCCAAGGGTATGGACTACAGCAGCATTGCCATTCAGCTGGTTGCTCAAATCAAAACCCTCAGTCGTTTAAAACCTTCAAAGCGCACGTATTGAGCTCTTTTACTTAATTAGTCTATAGATACGGATATTTGCCTATGGAACTCGGACTGTTTAAAGAAATTGTTGTCATCTTGGCCCTCTCGGCCATTGTTGTCCTGGTCTGCCAGAAAGTCAAAATCCCTTCGATTATCGGTTTTCTGATCACCGGCACATTAGCTGGCCCTCATGGGTTCGGGCTGGTGCACTCAGCACACGAAGTAGAAATGATCGCTGAAATTGGCGTGATTTTTCTGCTGTTTACAATCGGGATTGAATTTTCAATTGGTCGTTTGCTGCAAATCAAACGTTTGGTGATGCTCGGCGGCATGACCCAGGTCATGCTCACCATTGCGCTCGTTACAATGGGCTTGTTGTTAATGGGCCAAAGTATTCCGCTGGGCATCTTTGCTGGCTGTATGATTGCTTTGAGCAGCACAGCGATTGTGTTAAAACTGCTGCAGCAGCGCCAGGAGATGGATAGCCCACAGGGTAAAACCGTTTTAGGGATCCTGATCTTTCAAGATTTGGCGATTGTGCCAATGATGCTGCTCACGCCGCTAATGGCGGGTAAAGCTGACAACGTCGGCCTTGAACTCGGCCTGATGCTGCTTAAGTTTATTGCAGTCGGTGTTGGGGTTGTCTTTGCCAGTAAGTGGCTGATGCCCAAACTGCTGGATCAAGTGGTTAAAACCCGCAATAACGAACTATTTTTGCTGGCGATTCTAGCCACTTGTATGGTGGTTGCCTTAGGGACAGCCTCTATCGGCCTGTCACTTTCGCTAGGCGCGTTTTTAGCCGGTCTGGTTATTGCTGACTCCGAATACAGCCATCAGGCCATGAGCAATATTTTGCCGTTTAGAGACATTTTTATCAGCTTCTTCTTTGTCTCAATTGGCATGCTGCTCAACGGCGGCTACTTCCTGGCCCATTGGCCTTTAATTCTGACAGCCGCAATTGGCGTTATTGCCCTCAAGCTGTTTACTGGCGTCACTGCTGGAGCTGTGTTGGGCTACCCGCCGCGAATTGCACTATTAGCTGGTCTGGCCCTGTGCCAGGTTGGAGAATTTGCATTTGTTTTGTCTAAAACCGGACTCTCTTTAGGCCTGTTGCAAGACAATAGCTATCAGCTGTTTCTGGCGGTTTCAATTGTCACGATGGCCTTAACGCCCTTGATGATTGCGATTGGCCCCCGCACCAGCCAGCTGGTCAACAAACTGCCGATGATTGGCAAATTTGCTACGGGTCGCTTAGACAACACAACTGACTTAGATGACCATGAAGGCGGTCTTCAGAATCATCTAATTATTATTGGTTTTGGTCTTAACGGCCAGAATCTGGCAAAGGCAGCCAGTGCCAGCAAGATTCCCTACGTGATTATTGAAACCAATCCTGAAACCGTTAAAAACTTTCAGCGTGCCGGAGAGCCGATTCATTACGGTGATGCCACTTCACCGCTGATTCTGGAGCATCTGCACATTGAACGTGCCCATGCTGCAGTGATTGCTATTTCAGATCCGCGGGCAACGGAACGTGTGATTCACGCAATTCGTTCACTTAATGGCAGCATTGAACTGATTGTCAGAACCCGCTTTATGCATGAAGTGGCCAAACTTTATCGCCTAGGCGCCAGTGTCGTGATTCCAGAAGAGTTTGAAACCTCAATCGAAATCTTTGCTCGCGTCCTGCAAAGTTATCTGGTCCCCGAAGAAGACATTGAGTCACTAATTGATCAAGTACGCGCAGATGGTTATAGCATGCTGCGTTCGCCCACACGTCGTGAACTCAACGCGCTTGATCTGCCGCTTTCAGACTTTGAAATCAGCACCCAGCGCCTAGATCCCGATTCTGAACTTGTCGGCCTGACCTTAATTGAAAGTGCGCTCCGCCAACGCTTTGGCGCCACTTTACTGGCCATCCGACGAGGCCAGGATTTGCTAAGCCAACCTGACGGTCAAACTCGCTTTGAAGCCCATGACATTCTTGTCATGCTGGGTAAACCTGAAGGTCTGCGCAAAGCAGCAGCTATCTGTCATGAACACATCGAACCGGTGCAAGTTCTGGCAGAAAGCTAAAAGAATCGCCATAACGACTTAATGCTTGAAATCTGGCCCCTGTCGCGGACGTCCGCTCGGGGGCTTTTTTGTATGCATTTGATATGCAGAGGCTAAAGTTAGCGCTTAGCCCTGAGGGAGATGACGACTGGGGTTAAGCCAGGGAGCGACTTGCATATAAGTGTCCTGAAACTCATCGTAGCTGACGCGACCATCGTTATTGATATCACCATGATTGAGTTCAGGCCAGCGTTTAAACAGCTCCTTTAAACTCTGAAGTTCAGCGCCTTCAATCTGACGATTGCCGTCTGTATCGCGCACAATAAACTCGTTATCGGTTAAGTCAGCATAGATGTCTGACCACATCGCAATAATGTCTTCACGCAAAAATTCATTAAAGCTAATCCGGCTATCACGATTGGTATCATAGTCATTAAAGCCATTAATTAAGCCCGGCAGCTTCAAATCCTGATCTCTGACCTCATCACGGGTCAGTTGATCATCTTTGGGCTTGAGATCCCATTTATCAAAACGCACGCGCCGCAATAAAATCACACCCTGACGGAGCCCTTCACGACTGCGCATCTGACTTGTTTGGCTTTGCACTCGATTAGCAGGATTCACCTGAGGAGCTGAAACAAAAGCCTGAGGGCTACAGGCTGACAGCAGAGCCAAAGTACTAAGAGTCAAAACAGCAGCAAGTCGAGAAAAAGGCAAATGCATAAACAATCTCCTGCAGGAAGTACAGGTAGTTTAAAGGCCAGTCGCGCCTGAAGCAAGGCTGACTGGCCTTTATTGTTAAGGCATTAAACGGCTTAAACCAAACTATTCACCTGCATAAGCTTTTTCAAGTTTCGCTAAGTCAAACTTTTTCATTTGCATAAAAGCCTGAGTGACGCGTGCAATTTGCTCAGGTGAGCCATTGTTCATAAATGTATCCATTTGAGTTGGCGCAATCTGCCAGGATACCCCGTATTGATCTTTAAGCCAGCCACATTGTTCTGCTTCAGGTACCACTGAGAGCTGTTCCCAATACTGATCAATTTCAGCTTGGTTCTCGCAGCGCACTAATAATGAAATCGCTTCGTTAAAAGCAAAGTTATGATTGCGGGCGCTATCCATCGCGGCAAACCATTGGCCTTCTAACTGAAACTCTGAAAACATCACGGTTCCCGCCTGGTCGGGTTCCATGCCTTCACTATAGCGAGCAATATTGCCACGCTTGGCATCTTGAAACACTGAGACATAAAAATCACCTGCGGCTTCAGCCTGGCCACAAACATCACCCGTAAACATCAGCGAAGGAATGATCATCGGCCGGGGCTCACCCTCTGGATTTGTCAGCATCAGTTGCCAGCTCAGGCCATATTTATCTTTGATCCAGCCATAGCGTTTACTAAACGGGTATTCATTAATGGGCATCATGACTTCTCCGCCATCAGCCAATTGTTCCCAAATCTGGTCAATGCGGGATGAGGCCTCTGGATCCTGAGCGGGATCAAAGTTCACCATAAATGAAATCGAGGGATTAAATTTAAACAGCGGCCCAGCACTAATCGCCATCAACTCATAACCCCAGAGCTTAAACGAGACAATATCACAATCACCAGAAGGCGTTCCCTGAAGTGTACTCAGATGGGTAATTTGAGAGTCAGGAAACAAGGATGTGTAAAACTCAGCGGCTGCTTTAGCTTCTTTGTCAAACCAGAGATGAGGGACAATTTTTTGCTTCATATCAGACTCCAGATAATTTTTTAATACAAAATAATACATTTGTATGTATCATTTACATTATCTACTGGCAAAATTAGACTGTCAAGCTTGCTCTAACGCGACTAAAACACAAACTTTTATTGCCAATCAGGAAAAATAAAAGTGCTGTTAAAATGGCTTGGCAACTTCATTTGAAGCCACTTTAGCCCTGATAAAATGACTAAATGAATCAGACGCCAAGCTTTCAGAATCAGTCTCTCACCCAAACTCATTCCCAAGCTGAAGCCTTAGAACAGATCTCAGCGCATTCCTCCAAACTGCGCTTGGGCGCCATGACCCATCGCCGTCACTGTGGCGAATTCTGCCCTCATCTGCGGGCACCACTTGTAGATCCCCATCTTCATGCCCAGTTTCACTCTGAACACCAAGCCTTACAAGAACTCTTTGATCAAACTCGCCATCCGATTTATCTTCACCAGCAAGGCTGCCTGGCCCGAGAAGCCACTGATTATCGACTGGCTCGCCTGCACTTTTTAGCTGAACAGGCCCTGCTATCAGTAAATGACCATGGCGCCCTGGCTGCCAATCATTATGAGCTAGCCTTGATCGCCAGCCTGCAAAAAAACTGGCCTGAAGCCCGCAACTACATTGAGCTTAGTCAATCTCATGCTCAACAATCAGGTGATCCGCTCACCCAACAATTATCCAGACAGTTAAAAGCCGCCCTGCCAGCCAAATAACTTTAGCTGCTGATGCCCATTAAAAAAGGCGGAACTGACGTTCCGCCCGATTGCGTAGAGAGATAAAGAGAATAAAAAATTGTTCTAGTGAGTGGCTTGAGCAACCAGCTACAAGCCACTTGCGACGAGCTGACTAGACTTCCAGGTCAGCTGCAGTGACCGGTGCGTCAAGGTTGACGGTGGTCAGCTTGAGAGAGTAAACCAGGGTGTCGCCGGCATACATTTCGTGGATGCGGACAAAGTGGTCTTCCATATCGATGCCGAGCAGTTCACGGGTGATGGTTTTGTCAAAGTCGTTGACGTTATGGAACTCAAGCACCGCAATCTGACGACCATTGATGGTGGTTTTGCCAAGAATCTTGGGATTCAGGCTGGGGTTGCCGAGCAGGCGGGTCGCAATTGCGTTGGTATCTACCTGATCCAGACGATAGTGACGGCTGGACTGGATCTTGCTGTCACTCATCGGCAGATTCATTTTCATAAAGCTCATCGCGCCACCGGGACGGCCAGTCACTTGGTCAGAACCTGGAACATAGCTCAGTTTGGCACCGCTGAACAGAGAGTTAGAATGTTGAACGATATCTAGACGGCATTTGCTGCTCGAAGAACCTTTTTGGAAAGCAAGCTTCAGCTTGATACGGGTTTCGCCTTTTTCATCTTTTTCATAAGCATCGCCCTGAACAATAAAGCTCTGCGTGCTTTCAACACGAGCGCGGGATTTGGCAAGCAGTTCACGACCCACGCTATCAGAGCTGGGGGCAGCAGCTGCGGGAGTTGCAGGAGCTGTGGGGCGGGCAGGAGTGGTTGCAGCCGTTTTAACAGCAGTCTGAACCGGAGCTTTAGGTGCGCCAAAAGCAGGTGTTGGACGTGAGCCAGCAGGAACAGGAGCCTGGGCGTTTTGAGCAGTTTGTTGAGCAGGGAGTGCAATAGCACCTTGTGTGGCACCCTGAGTACCAGGCAGAGAGATAGCCTGATCAGGAGCTTCGTAGTTATAGCCCGTCTGAGCATAAGCATTTTGGCCAGCGGCCATGCTGGGCTGCTGCATCAGGGCCGCATTGGGGGTCATAGTGGTGGAGCCGCTGCAGGCGGTGAAAGAAACGAGGCTCATCAGGGCCAGTGTTGAACTCAATAGTTTTTTCATAACTCTCTCTCCATAACTACGCATTACTCTTATAAAGTTGTTATGGGCATCTGAACAAATAACTTTCTGAAGAACAGACTAGGGTTTGGTTAATCTTGATTTAAAGCCTAAATATCTGCTGCCAAGGCGCAAAAACCGTATCATAGAGAGAAGCAGGTCACATTTTAAAGCCATTCAACTAATCAGCAACTGTCGGTCAAATATCGACAGATCCAAAAGGAGTAAACATGACTCATTACGATCTGACCCAGACTCCGAATCTGTGGTTTGAGCGCAATCTGCGCCTGGAATCCAGCTATGTTCGCCAGCGGATAGAAGACTTTCTAAATGAAGATATGCCCGAAGGTGATGCGACCACTCAGGCCACTGTCTCACCCGACACACTTGCTCATGCTGAAATTGTGGCCAATCAGGCCCTGGTCTTTGCGGGAGCTCAAGTTTTACCCCATGTCTTTAGTCACCAGACTGCACTTCATTTATTAGTCAAAGACGGGGAATCTGTTGCTCCAGGTACTGTCTTAGCC
>CAJYHH010000842.1 GCA_913773825.1 Candidatus Sericytochromatia bacterium
AAAAAGCGTCTGCAGAAAGCTGAACTGCGCAACCAGGCTGACACGTTGATTTATTCAACTGAAAAAAGCCTGCGTGAACTCGGCGATAAACTCCAGGCCGACGACAAGAGCAAAATCGAAGGCGCCATTGGCGACGTTCGCAAAGCGCTTGACGGCGACGACCTCGACGATATCAGCGCCAAGATCAATACCCTTAAAGACACCATGTACGCTGCGACTTCGCGGATGTACAAAGACGACAGCGGCGCTCCCTCGGGCGGCGGCTCTTCTGCCTCGGCATCTGAAGACGACAATATCGTCGATGCCGATTACGAAGAGGTGAAGTAGACTGAGGCCCGACGTGTCTAAACGCGACTACTACGAAGTCCTTGGCCTTGAGCGAGGTGCTGACGACAATGATGTTAAAAGAGCCTACCGCAAGCTGGCCCGCCAATATCATCCTGACGTCAATAAAGACGCCGAAGCTGAGGGAATCTTCAAAGAAGTCTCGGAAGCCTACACAATTTTGAGCGATCCCCAGCGTCGCGCTGCTTATGACCGCTTTGGTCATGCCGGCGTTGGCGCCGGGGGTGGTTTTGGCGGAGGCGGTTTCGACAGCAGTAACTTTGGCGGCTTTGGCGGCCTGGGTGATATTTTCGAAGCCTTCTTTGGCGGCGGTCGCGGCGACCCCTTTTCGGGTCAACGCGGCGGCAGCCAGCGCAGTCGCGTAGAACGCGGCTCAGACCTTCGTCTTGATCTGCAAATTGGCTTCCGCGACGCAATTTTTGGCTTAGAACGCGAAATTGAAGTTCAGCATCTTGAGCACTGCGACATCTGTGACGGCAAAGGTATGGAGCCCGGAACCCAGATGAGCTCCTGTCCAACCTGCCGTGGATCCGGACAAATTCAGCAGCATCAACGTACCGCTTTTGGCACCTTTACCCATGTCACAACCTGTCCAAAGTGCCAGGGCCAGGGTAATTTTGCCGAACACCCCTGTAAGGGCTGTAAAGGCAAAGGTCGGGTTGACCAGCGCAAAACGCTGAAAGTCACGATCCCTGCTGGTGTTGATACAGGTGTGCGCTTATGTATGAACGGCTATGGGGATGCAGGTGCCCAAGGTGGCCCACCAGGTGATTTGTATCTGGTGCTGCATGTCCAGGACGACTCAGAGGGCATCTTTGAACGTCGTGACCAGGATATCTATACCGAACTGCCCATTGGTTATGCCCAGGCGGCACTCGGAGACAAAGTTGAAGTTCCCACTTTAGAGGGCCCAACTAAGTTTGATATTCCGGCTGGCACTCAGCCCGGCACGGTGTTTAAGCTGCGTAACAAAGGTGTCCCCTATCTTAATTCTCCAGCAACCCGCGGTGATCTGTACTTTAAGGTCAATGTCTCAGTGCCGACAGAAGTCAGCGCTGAGCAGCGCAATCTGCTGGAAAATCTCTATGAGCTTGAAAAAGGGCTCGGCGGTGGATTCTCTTTTAGTGAAGACGGAGGCCTTGGCGCGAAAAAAAGCGACAAACACGCCGACGACAAAAAAAAGGGTGGTTTCTTTGACATTCTCAAAGAAACCTGGAAGTCCCACCACAAGGAAGAAGACTAATGCTCAGGCTCGAGGATGCTCAGCAAATTGTGCTGAATACCCTTGAGCCTCATGCTGTCTTTTTAGAGCTGAGTCAGGCCAGCGGCCGTATTCTCGCCTCTGATGTCTATAGCCCTCAACACTCCCCTTTATTCGACAATTCAGCCATGGACGGCTTTGCTCTGAGTGAACCGTATCAGTTGCGTTATCGTGTCGTTGGCAATCAGCCAGCAGGCGGCACCTGGTCCGGTGAGTTACAAGCCGGTGAAGCGCTGCGAATTATGACTGGCGCAGAAGTCCCTGCTTCAGCCAGTGCGGTGATTCCAATCGAACAGGTCCAAACCCAGACAGGCGAACAGGGCGAAGAAATTCAGATCCTGGCAGAAATCAAAACAAGCCAGCATATTCGCCGCCAGGGTGAAGAATTTAAAAAGGGTGACCTGTTGCTGCCAGCTGGCACTCGTCTTAACCCTGCAGCAATGGGTTTACTCGCGACAATTGGGATGACCCGCGTAAGTGTCTATGCCGCCCCTCGCGTGGCAATTTTAGCAACAGGTAGCGAACTTTTACCGCCTGACTCTGAATTAGCCCCTGGTAAATTACGCGATAGCAATAGCGAAACACTGGCTGCGTGTGTTTTAGAAGCTGGAGCCGTTCCTGTACGCTTTGGCATTTTGCCAGATGAACCCAAAGCAATTCGCGCAGGACTCACAAAAGCTTTTGAAAGCTGTGATCTGGTCTTGACCTCAGGTGGGGTCTCAGTGGGTGACTATGACTATGTCCAAGAGATTCTTTTAGACATGGGCCTAGAAAAAAAATTCTGGCGCGTCGCAATTAAACCCGGTAAACCCGTTTTGTTCGGAACATTAGCAGGTAAAGCCCTGTTTGGCATTCCGGGTAATCCAGCATCTGCTTTAACCGTCTTTGAAGTCTTAGTCAGGCCTTTGCTGCGACAGCTTCAGGGTGAGCAGGATCAGAGCCGCTTTCGCCCGACAATCACAGGCCGCTTACTGAGTCCCGTTAAAGCCGCTGGCGATCGCCTGCAGCTGATGCGGGTCATTTATCAAAAGGGCAACATTACGCCCCTAAAAGGTCAGGGCAGCTCAAATTTGCTGACCGTGGCTCGCGCCAATGCTTTACTTGCTGTCCACAGAGATTATGCAGCCGGTGAAGAAGTGCCTATCTGGCTCCTCACTTAAATCACTTAAGGACTGATATAACTCTCACTTCACGGCCTTTTTTAGAGAAAAAACAACATAATCAGACTGAGCCAAGCTAAAGCGCATCTCACAAAAGTGCTATGCTATTATTAGCAATCCCGTAGAATTTTTCATAGGCTGTACATAACGTGACAAGCCCTCTTCAAGCACCCGACGTATCTGTAACGGCAACACAGCGTCTTTATGTGGCGGCAATTGGTGCATCCGCAGGTGGACTTGAGGCCATTAGCGAGTTTTTACAACATCTGCCAGTTATTCAATCCTTGGCAGTGATTATTGCTCAGCATTTAAGCCCGAGTCATAAAAGCCATCTGGTGGAGCTCTTAGCACGCGTCACCCAGCTTGAGGTCCAGGAAATTATGCCTGGCACCCATCTAAAAGCAGGTGTGGTGTATATTATTCCTCCAGATTCTGAAGCCAGCCTACAGGATCAAAGCATTCAGCTCAGCCGCCCTTCTTCAGCCATTGGCCCCAAACCTTCAGCTGACGTTCTGTTTATGTCACTAGCCCGCCAGACTGAACTTCACCCGATTGGGATTGTCTTATCTGGAACAGGCACTGATGGAGCCCTGGGTCTGGCAGAAATTAAAGCTGCCGGAGGCTGGACTTTTGTTCAGACGCCAGAAAGCGCTCGTTATGACGGCATGCCACAAGCAGCTCTGCAAGCCTCACATATTGACTATGTACTGACCCCGGCCCGCATGGGTGAAACCCTCAGCAAACTGATTCAGGATCCCAGCCTGCTGCCTGTCCGCAGTCCTGAAGACAGCTTGTCAGATCAAACCAGTGCTTATCAGGAGCTGATGCACCTGTTGACGCTCAAAAAGGGCACGGACTTTGCCAATTACAAACCCTCAACGATTTTGCGCCGTTTGCAAAAACGGCTTTCTCTGCTGAATCTACCTGATCAAGAGAGCTATCTTGCTCGGGTTCGCCAACAGCCCGAAGAGCTTGAAGAACTGTTTCGCAATCTGTTGATTAGCGTTACAGGCTTTTTTCGTGATCCTGAAGTCTTTGTTGCGCTTAAAAACTGGCTGCAGCGGCTGCTTCAGCAAAAAGCGCCTGGTGATGCGATTCGCATCTGGGTAACGGGTTGTGCCACTGGTGAAGAAGCTTATAGCATTGCCCTGCTGCTTTATCAGTTATTAGGCAGCAGGGTTAAAGAACATCCTATTCAGATTTTTGCCACGGACATTGATGAACAGGCAATCGCCACAGCCCGCCGCGGCATTTACCCAGCCAGCTCGCTAGAACAACTGCCGCTGGAGTTTCGCAGTTATTTTAGCGAACGCGGAGCGGATTATGAACTGAGTAAAAGTATCCGCAATCTGGTGTTGTTTTCGCGCCATGATATTACCGTCAATCCTCCTTTTTTGAAATTAGATCTGATCAGCTGCCGCAATCTTTTAATTTATTTTGGCTCTAATTTACAAAAGCTAATTATTCCAGTCTTTCACTATGCCCTGAATCCCGATGGCATGCTGATGCTGGGTAAATCAGAAAATATTGGTCCCTTTAGTGAACTGTTTCAGAATCTGGACAACCGGATGAAGCTGTTTCAGCGTAAAGGTAAATCTCCTTTACATCCTCGCCATTTTCAAGCTTTTAAACCCCAGCGTCAGACTGTCCTGCCCCCTGTTACCAGCCGCGATGAGTGGACCTTGCATGAACGAGTACGCGAGACTCTGTTTAGCAACTTTGATTTCCCTTATGTTGTGATCAACGATGATTATGAAATTCTGCAGGTCACAGGAGATGTTTCTGACTTTCTCAGTCTGGCCCAAGGGCGCATGACAACACAGCTTTTAAAGCTCTGCCGGTCTGAATTACAAGTTGAACTCAGAGCCTTGATCAGCACCGCCGTGCGCCAGCAACAGAGCATCATGGGGACTTTTCGGCGCTGGCTGCCAGAAGCCACGCAAAAGCCGTCTTTACTGAGAATCCAAGTCAAACCCATGCTTAGACGAGATCTTCAGCAATTACTGATTGTGGTGTTTGAAACAGTTACTCTCGACAAAGAACCCCTGCCGCTGCTGCGTGATCCCGAAGAAGCCAGCGCCATGCAGTACGCAGAACTTGAATATGAGCTTGCCGTTACCCGTGAGCATCTTCAGAGTTTTATTAGCGAACTAGAAAACTCAAACGAAGAACAGCAGGCGCTTAACGAAGAGTTACAAGCAGCAATTGAAGAACTTCAAGCTGCTAACGAAGAGCTTGAAACCACTAACGAAGAGCTCCAGTCCACTAATGAAGAAATGCAGGTTGCGTATAATGAACTCCGCGCCACCAATGAGGCTTTAGAACAGAATGAAGCCAAGCTACTGCACTCGCGCTCGCGCATGCAGGCTTTATTAGAAAACACCGTTCAGGCCTTTATTCTGCTCGATCTGGACTATCGGGTTTTAGCCTATAACCCTTTAGCCCTTGAAATCCATCGCAATCTGTTCAGGCATCCGTTAGCAGAAAACATGATGCTAAGTGAATGTTTGCCAACTGAAATTCTACAAGAGCTTAAACCTAAACTGCTGAACACTCCCGAGGGCGTGGTCCAGCATGAGTTAAAGATTGAAACACTTGCTGGACCACGCTGGCTGCGTTATCACTTTGTGCCCGTGCTCAATCAAAATGCTGAGCGTGAAGGTATCTCTTTATCAGCAGTAGATATCACCCCCCAAATGCAGGCTCACCAGGAACTTGAAGCCAATAAAGCTCTGATTAACTCGATTTTTAACGCTACGGACTCAGGGATCTGCGTCAGTGATGAAGAAGGTCGCATCATTCAGGTTAATGAAGGGTATTGCCGAATTTATGGCTATCAGCCAAAAGAACTTGAAGGCCAATTGTTTACGCTGGTGATTCCACCCAGTCAACACGCTCTGGCGCGTAAGGCCTATCAAAGCTTTATGCAGGAAGGCATTGAAGCGCCGACTGATTGGCTGGGCCAGCATAAAAATGGCCAGATTTTAGATGTGCAGCTCTCAGCCCGCTTATTAATTAATCCCGATGGTTCACGCGCAAAAGTCACAACAGTGCAGGACATCAGCGAGCGCACCCGCATGCAAAATGCCCTGCGCGACAGTGAAGAACGCTTTCGGGCCTTATTAGAAAACAGCGCTGATGGCATTGTGGTGGTGAACGCCCAGAACTTTCCGAGCTATGTCAGCCCTTCTGCTGAACGCCTGCTGGGTTATAGCGCTGATGAATTACAGCGTCAGAATCTCTTGAGTTTAATTCACCCTGAAGAAGCCACTAGTCTGGCAAATCGGATTCGCGACATGCTAAAACATCCTGGTCAGAGCTTTGTCGCCGAATATCGCTTGCGTCATGCCAGCGGCCACTGGCTCTGGATCGAATGTGCCCATAAAAACATGCTGCATGAGCCGCGCTTACAGGGCCTGGTGTTTAATTTCCGCGATATTACCGAACGCAAAGAAACAGCGACGCGCCTACAAGAACACGAACAGCTCTATCGTTCAATTGCGGATCATTTTCCCAATGGCACGGTCACCGTACTGGATGCAGGTTTGCGCTGTCTGTTTTCTGACGGCGAAGACTTTTTTCCGGGGCTTGAGCCTGAACAATTAGAAGGCAAGCTATTTCCTGGCTGCTTTCCAACTGCACAAGGAGTAGAACTTGAGCACCGGCTGCAGCTGGCCTTACGGGGAGAGCCCCAGACTTTTGAGCTAAGCTTTGAAGAGCGTTTTTATCTGTATAGCGTGGTGCCTTTACGCAGCCCAGATAGCGAAATTTCACGTTTATTAGTGGTTGCCCAAAATATCTCCTTACAAAAACAAGCAGAATCCGAACAAAAACTTTTAATTCAAGAGCTGACTCGTAAAAACGAAGACTTAAGCCAGTTCACCTATATTATTTCTCATAATCTACGCGCACCTGTTGCCAATCTACTAGGTTTAGTCGCCCTATTAGATCTCGAAGCTGATGCCAGTGAATTAAGTTCTGCTACCCTTGAGATTCTCAAAAGTCTGGACAAAACGGCTCACACCCTTGACGAAGTGATCCTGGATCTCAATCAGATTTTAAATATTCGCCGCCAGCGACATGAAATCTATCAGGAAGTTCAACTCAATACAGAAGTGGAAAGAGTTTTACAAAGTCTGGAGTTTCAGTACGGTGAGATTCGCAACTGGCTCAAACTTGAAGTTGAGCAGACTCAGGCATTTACCATTCGCTCATATGTTCAGAGCATTCTGCACAACTTGCTCAGCAACGCGCTTAAATACCGCCACCCTGAGCGAGAGCCTGAAATCCAGCTGCGGATCTGGAGCGAAAAAGATCATCTACATATTCGTGTCTGCGATAATGGGCTGGGTATTGAGCCCCATTGTCTACCGCATGTCTTTATGCTCTATAAACGCTTTCATGGTCATGTAGAAGGCAAAGGTCTTGGACTTTACCTTGTTAAGACGCAAGCTAAAGCCCTAGGCGGCGACGCCCAGGTTAAAAGCGCGGCAAACCAAGGCACAACCTTTGATGTATACTTTAGGCAAGCTCATTTATAAAGATGCACCCTGAGATGTATAGCAAAGTTGCGATTATCGACGACGATCCGATCAATAACCTGATCTGCGAAAAAGTCATTCAGCGCAAAGGCTTTGCTCAAGAAGTGATTAGCTTTTTAAGTGCTGTAGAAGCACTGGAATGGCTTTCTAATCTGCCTTCTGAGCAACGTCCAGGCCTGATCTTTCTGGATATCAACCTGCCTTATATGGACGGATGGGAATTTTTAGCCCATCTTAATCAACGCCTGCCTGAGCACGGCATCTGTATTTACATCTTGTCTTCGTCTGTCAGCGAAGACGATCAGGAAAAAGCTCTCACTGATCCTTCAATTTCAGGCTTTTTAGTCAAACCCCTGACTTTAGAAAAACTGGATCAGCTCATCGACAAATAGCTGGCGGCTGGTGAGGACAAATAAAACCATCTCACCTGAGATTGTCAAATCTCCCAGGCTTTTGGCATTTATGAATCTAGCAACTGGCTACAAGCAAAGAGCCATCAGCTAAATCATCGCTTTGCCGTGTTTATAAACCTGCTTCACCAGATTGACGCCAAAGTGATAAGGCAGATAAGCGTGATTAGGGGCAGAGAGAACAACCAGATCAGCCGGGCGGTCTGGAGCAATGGTTCCGGCTTGTTCACCGCGCGCAATCGACCAGGCTGCATTACGCGTGACGCCCACAATCGCTTCTGAAGGCAAGAGATTCATCTGGGTGCAGGCCAGCACAATCATAAACAGCTGCGATTCACAATAACAGCCGCCTGGATTCAGATCGGTTGAAATCGCGACCGGCATATCCAGCTCCCGCATTAAACCTGTGTCAGCATAAGGAATACCCAGATAAAAAGCCGTACCTGGCAGCAAAACAGGAATCGTCCCGGCAGCTTTCATCGCCCCTAAACTTTCACGGGTAGCGTATTGCAAGTGATCAGCTGAAATCGCGCCAAGTTCAGCAGCTAGCGCTGAGCCGCCTGAAGCAGCCAGTTCATCCGCATGGACTTTAAGTTTTAAACCGTGTTCACGGGCTTTACTCAGAATCCGGCGGCTGTCTTCAACCGTAAAAAAACCATCTTCACAAAAGACATCGCAGAATTCAGCCAGTTGCTGATTCGCTACCGCAGGAATCATTTCCAGCACCTGCTCAACATAATCAGCCATCTCTGTTCCAGCTGGTACAGCATGGGCACCTAAAAAAGTCGGCACCAGATCAATAGCGTGGACCTTGTCAGCCTGTTGAATGACCTCTAACAATCTGAGTTCGTTGTTGGCATCCAGGCCATAGCCACTTTTGGCTTCAGCGGTTGTGGTCCCGTGGGCCAACATCCGGTCC
>CAJYHH010000843.1 GCA_913773825.1 Candidatus Sericytochromatia bacterium
ATCAGGGTCAGAACTGTTAAGAGCGAAGGGACATATTTCAGCTGTTTAAGCATTAATCACCATCCATTGTTTCGTCGTCGTCTTCAAGCTGGATCTCTGCATAGTCTTCCTGTTCAAACGGATCATAGTCATCGTAGCGCTGAACTTTGTTTTCCAGGGAATCTTCGCCACCGGCATCCGGTACCGGCGTCAGTCTAAGTGTACGATAAGGATGAACCAGATCAAAGTGCACATTTCCATCATCTTGCGAGCTGATACGCATGTAATCAAAGCCACAGACATTTAAATAAAGCCGTTGGTTTGCAATGATGGTTGCGGATTGTTGATTGGCGACAACGCTCATGATATAGCCTTCGCCGCGGGTGACGACCTCGTGGTTGACGATTTCCGAATAACGCACATGACCCATATCCCGCACGATCCGGTAAATGTCTTTCATACCATAGACGATACCGTTTTCTATGATGCAGGGAATCTGATGATCAGGCTCGGGATAAGCCATTCACGGGCCTCCTTTTTTTGGGCTGCCTCCTATTATAGCGCCGTAGGGTCTAAAACAGAACGACATTGACGCCTAGCTGAACCTCTGATTAAGCCTGATTTAGCCTTAACTTGATCTCAGAAGCGTACATTCAGCAACTAAACTTAAAGTTGCTGATCCACAAAAGTCTGAAAGGGCGCCATACTTTTAACTGTAAACTCTGGTAATAACTTAAGCTGGCGACGACTGAGCTGATACTGTTCACAGACTAAACTGATGCGCGGTACCGCCACTTGACCTAATTCTGAAACAGCGTGTTTCCAATCACCTGGAAAATGAACCAGCATACCGGTTTCTGGTCTAATCGTCTTGTTTAAGCGATCCTGGCGATCATAAATTAAGAGCTCGCCCCCTGTCATCGGCGGCACTTGTACATACAACACGCTGACTAATTCAGGAAAAGGTAATTTGGCGTCATAGCCGCGAATGCTATGGTCAATATGCCGGTCGACTCGTCCTGCTTCAGAAATCGCCAAGACATTAAGATAAAAAAGATTAGCCTGACCTGTCAGCAAGTTCAAAAAAGCGTTAAGTTCGGGAAACTGCTCAAGTAAAGGGGCTGGCTGGCGATAAATAACAGAAAAGCCCTGCGTAGTCGAAAAACGAGCGTTCAGGACATTCTGGCGTAGATAAGCTGAATTTAGCAGGCTCTCAGTCAGCTTATTGAGCTCTGCCTGAGATAAAGCCTGTGCTTGAACTTGAAGATAGTTTCGACGATGCCAGAAACGCATAAACGTATTATACTGCGCGATACATCCCATCGAGCAACCTTCACAACATCAACACATCTAAGCGCCTGGAGGCCCCATGCTGAAGCTGTATAACTGGAAACTCTCACCTAATGCTTTTAAAGTCCGGGTGGTTTTAAATGAACTCAATGTGCCGTTTGAACTCGAAGAAATTGAAATTCTGCAGGGTGCGGGCCAAAAAACTGATTTTTTATCGCTTAATCCAAATGGCAAAGTACCGGTTTTAGAAGAAGATGCTTTAGCGCTTTGGGAGTCAAACGCGATTGTTTTGTATTTGGCGCGCAAAGCCAGTCAGTTATTGCCCAGCGACCCGGCTGGCCAGGCTTTAGTGGATCAGTGGTTATTCTGGCAGGCGGCTCATTATTACCAGCCGATTATTCCGCTGGCGATGGAAAAAATGATTAAGCCGATGTTTCAGCAGGCTCCTGACGAAGAAATTGTTTTGACCCAAAGCCGTGAATTTTTACGCCTGAGCAATCTGCTAGAGAATCATCTGGCCCAATACGAATATTTAGCCGGTGAACTCAGCGTGGCTGATTTTGGTGTGGCTTCTACTCTTTACCCCAGAGTTCAGCTGGGTTTAGACGTCAGTGGTTTTAAATTCTTGAACGAATGGCTCAGCAAGCTTGAAGCCCGTGACAGTTGGCAGAAAGCGTTGTAGGGAGTGTGAGTGGCGCGCTGCGCCGTTTAGAGATGGTGTGAGGCTGCGCCGGTTTAGGGCCAGCGGAGCTGGCGGTTGGCGCTCACTCTTTGTTCGCGGTTTAGAGAGAAGACGGGTCTAAACCGTGACAAGTATCCTCCTAAACGGCCAGTTTACTGGCCTCACACAGCGGCGCCAGCCGCACTAAACGGCTGACTCTGTCAGCCTCAACCCCCAGCTTTTGCTGCCCTAAGAAAAAAATCTTCCTTGGCCCCCTTAAGTTCTGTTCAGCTCTGGCCGATAGGTTTTACCTAGACCGTCTAACACCCAGCAAGATGCTGGAGATGGAGCAGCATATGAAGATCGAAGATCAAGGTGCCTTCGAAGTCGCCCGCGCCGCCGGCGTTAATCCCGTCCAGCGCACCGGGCCGGTCTTTCATTTGTTTGGAGCCTATGGTGTGGCCCCGACTCCCGGTGCAGATAGTGCGTCCCTGTCAGCTCAGGCTCAGGAACTGCGCAATCTGACTTCTGAAGTCAAAGCCCTGCCAGATATTCGCGAGGACAAACTTGCTGCGCTTGAATCAAGCATGGCAAATGGGACCTGGCAAGTATCGGTTGATGATCTCAGCGAAGCCATGTTTCGACTGGCTGAACTGGACCATCAGGCATGAGCCACAGGCCCTTGCTTGAAAGCCTCAAGGACGAGGCCATCTGTCTGGAACAGCTGTTAATTCAGTTGCGCCGTCAGCAGGCTGCGATGGTAGCAGGAAACAGTGTTGAACTCAGTGAAGCCAGTCAACTGGCCGAAACCTTGATTTCAGACCTGCAGACTGCTACCGCGCGGCGGGTCGACGCCCAGGCGGCTTTTGAAAGCCTGGACCAGGCAATTGAAAGTGCCCCTGATTTACGTACACGGACCCAGTTAAAAGTTCATCTGACCCAGTTACGGTCAGGCAGTGAAGAGCTTCAGCTTTTACACGAGCGCAATGCCGCTTTGGCTCAGCAGGGATTAGAAGTGGTTGATGCCACGCTTAATTCATTTGTTCAGCTCCAAAATCAGGGACAGCCAGCTGTATATGGTGCTCGTGGTACCGACGCCAGCCAATGGCAGAGTGAACGTTCAATGTGTGATTTTAACGCCTGATGTTAGTTCATTGATTTAGATTAAAACTGTCTGAGTTTAAGCCCGAGGAGACACCCACATGAGACCGGCATTTCTGGGAATGGATATCGCCCGTTCTGCGCTGTTTGTGAATCAACAGCATCTCGATATCACCAGCCACAATATCGCCAACGCCTCTGTTGATGGCTATAGCCGTCAGCGCCTGAGTGTGTCTGCTGCGCCGGATCTGTATAATCTGGGCGGGGCTTATGCGGGCTCAGTGGGTGAAGGCGTCTGGGCCGAACAAGTTCAGCGTCTGCGCAATGAACTGTTAGATAAAGACTTTCGCCGTCAAAACGAAAGCCTGAAAATGGCTGAAACCCAGCGTTCTTACTTAGACCGACTTGAATATAGCCTCGGTGAACTGGGTGATGAGGGGCTGCAAGCTCAGTTTGAAAGCTTTTTTGATGCCTGGCAGGAACTCAGCACCCGCCCAGAAGACATGAGCCTGCGTAAAGTTTTACTCGAAGAAGCCAAAACCCTGACCGGCATGATTCGCGAAATTGATGCCGATACCAATGCTCTGCAAAAAGATATTCAGACCGATCTCAATAGTACCGTGACGCGTGTTAACGCCATTAGCGCCAGACTGGCAGCGCTTAATCCTGAAATTGTCAAACGCGCTGGCTTAGGGGATACCCCGGCTGATTTGCTGGATGAACGGGATCGTTTATTAGATGAGCTGTCAGGTTATGCCCGGATTGAAACCCAGACCGATGCTTATGGGGCTGTACAGGTCCGGATTGATGGCAAAGCAATTGTGGTCAATAACGTGGCCCACGAAATCCAGATTCAGCCTGAAAATGATATTCTGCGCGCCACAGCGCCAGTCGGCTTTCCCAATACTCTGAATGCCGGTGACTTGGTGATTAACGGTGTGGATATTATTGGCGGTGGACCGGCCCTGACTTTGACTGGCCCGGCTGATGCTGGAGCCTTGATTGATCGCATTAATGCCGCCAGCACGGCCACAGGCGTTCGCGCCAGTTTAGATCCGGCTGGCCAACTTGTTCTGACTGGCTTAAGAGACGGATCAAATTATGTCAGCCTGCAGCTGAGTGGCGTGGGGGCAAATGCCACAGGTTTAAGCAGTGGGGATGTTACATTGACCTCGCATGTCAGACTACAGCTGCGCTCAGGCACTTATTTAAACCAGACGGGTGGCAAATTAGAAGGTTTAATTCAGGTTCGCAACCAGGATATTCCGACTACCCTTAGCAGCCTGCATCAGATCAGTGCGGATTTAATTCGGCGTGTTAATTCAGTCCATGAAAACGCTTATAACCTCAACCGCACTTCTGGTCAGGCCTTTTTTACCGGGACTGGCCCCAGCAGCATTGAGGTTTCAGCCAGTCTGCTGGCTGACCCTAAAAAGCTGGCAGTGGCGGCTACGGCTAATTTTCCACCCGGTGATGGTTCACAGGCTTTGGCGATTTATCAGCTGCGTTCTTCACTGCAGTTAGATAGTCGTTACCAGAGTCTGGTAACCGATTTAGGCACTCGGATTGCGGCCCTTGGCCAGACTGAAAAACGCCAGACTTTATTATTAGATCAGCTTGAAAATCAGCGCCAGTCTGTCTCTGGCGTCAGCTTAGATGAAGAGCTGACAAATATGCTGCAGTATCAGCGGTCGTTTAATGCTGCTGCCCGCGTGATGAACGCCTTGGACGAAATGCTGGCCCAGATTGTCAACGGCCTGGGCGCCGGTAGATAAGGAAAACGCACCATGATTAACCGTATTACCCAACAAATGCTCAACCGCAACACGCTTGGCAATATTCAGGCCCGACAAGCTGACTTATTTAACCGCCAGCGTCAGATTAGTTCTGGTCTGCGCTATGAGCGGGCTTCGCAGGATACGGTTGCAGCCTCTCAGGCTATGGATCTAAAACAGGCAATCGCTTTTCAAAAACGGGTCGGCACCAATGCAGAACTCGCCCAGGACTTTAATAACGCCACTGAAAGTGAGCTTTCTGCCGCTAGTGAAGTAATGGGTCGGGTTCGCGAACTGGCTTTGCGGGCGGCTAGTGAAACCCTTAACGAACAACAGTTAAACGGTTTAAGCAGCGAGCTTAACGGTTTGTTAGATCGCCTGGCAGACATTGGCAATACCACTTATGAAGGCAATTATGTCTTTGGAGGCTTTCAAAGCCAACAGCCGCCCTTTGTTTTAGAAAAAAACCTCGTGCTTGACGGCACCAATCTGGCTGAGTTAGGCCTGAGTAGCGGTGCTCATCGCACCCGCGTTG
>CAJYHH010000844.1 GCA_913773825.1 Candidatus Sericytochromatia bacterium
TCATAAGTCTGCTGAACTTTTTGCTCACGGGCTTCACGGATTTCTTTTTCAACGAGTTTCTGAGACGCCATGGTCTCGAACATTTCGTCGAAGGGGGTGATTTCAACCGGACGCTCTTTAAAGAACGCAGCCAGACCCATCAGGTACTCGTAAATCTGACCCACGTTCATACGGCCCGGAACACCCAGGGGGTTCAGGACGATATCAACGGGAGTGCCGTCGGGCAAATAAGGCATATCTTCGGTCGGCAGAATGCGCGAGATAATCCCTTTGTTACCGTGACGTCCGGCCATTTTGTCGCCGACGCTGATTTTACGTTTCTGAGCGAGGTAGACACGCACCACTTTATTGACGCCGGGGGGCAGTTCGTCACCGTTTTCGCGGCTGAAGACTTTAACGTCAACGACGCGGCCTTTTTCACCGTGGGGAACACGCAGCGAGGTGTCACGCACGTCGCGGGCTTTTTCACCGAAGATTGCGCGCAGCAGTTTTTCTTCTGGCGGATGTTCAGATTCACCTTTGGGGGTGACTTTACCCACCAGAATATCGCCAGGCTCAATTTCAGCACCCACACGGATGATGCCGTCTTCGTCGAGATCGCGTACAGCGTCTTCGCCGACAGAGGGCAGTTCGCGGGTGATTTCTTCAGCGCCGAGTTTAGTCGTACGGGCTTCAGTTTCATATTTTTCAATATGGATTGAAGTAAACACGTCGTCACGGACTAAGCGCTGTGAAACGAGGATCGCGTCTTCAAAGTTGTAGCCTTCCCAGGGCATGAAGGCAACCAGAACGTTACGGCCCAGGGCCAGTTCGCCGTTTAGAGTTGATGCGCCGTCAGCTAATAAGCCGCCTTTTTCAACACGCTGGCCGATTTTAACAGCCGGCTTCTGGTTGATCGAGGTGTCCTGGTTAGAGCGATAGAATTTCAGCAGGTCGTACTGTTTGGTCTCACCTTTGTCAGACTTCACGCGCACTTTGTCGGCGCTGACGTGAGTGACGATACCAGCTTCTTCAGCCAGCACCAGACCGCCAGAGTCATACGCAACGCGATGCTCCAGACCGGTGCCCACAAAGGGACGCTCAGTGCGAACCAGGGGTACAGACTGACGCTGCATGTTAGAACCCATCAGGGCGCGGTTCGCGTCATCGTGCTCCAGGAAGGGAATCAGCGATGTCGCAACAGAAACGATCTGAACGGGCGAAACGCCGACAAACTCAACTTCCATCGGGTCAACTTCAAGGAAGTCAGACTTAAAGCGCACAGGCACTTTGGGCATCTGGAAGTGAAGCTCCGTCGTCATCTGACCGTCTTTTTCGACCTGGACTTCAGTAAAGCCCAAGTCACCTGGGGCAATACGGTGATTGTCTTCTTTATCGGCGGTCATGTACACGAGTTCTTCAGTCAGAGCACCGTTACGAACACGCCAATAAGGGGTTTCTAAAAAGCCATACTCGTTAACACGAGCAAAGGTCGACATCGAGTTGATCAGACCGGCGTTGGGACCTTCAGGGGTCTCAATCGGGCAGATACGACCATAGTGGGAGTTGTGGATGTCGCGGACCGCAAAGCCAGCGCGCTCACGGTTCAGACCGCCAGGGCCAAGGGCCGAGAGACGGCGTTTGTGAGTCAGCTCAGACAGCGGGTTGGTCTGGTCCATAAACTGAGACAGCTGTGACGAACCGTAGAATTCCTTGATAGCGGCCACAAGGGGCTTGGCGTTGATCAGGTTCTGAGGAGTCAGGTTGTCGATGTCCTGAATCGTCATACGCTCACGCACAATGCGCTCAATACGGGTTAAGCCAACGCGGAACTGGTTCTGCAGCAGCTCACCAACTGAACGGATGCGGCGGTTGCCGAGGTGGTCGATATCGTCCACTTCACCCATGTCGAAGCTAAAGCCGATCAGATAGTCAATAATTGCAATGATGTCCTGATTATCCAGCGTGCGGACTTCTTCAGGGATGTCCAGCTTCAGCTTGGTGTTCATTTTGTAGCGGCCAACTTTGCCCAAGTCATAGCGCTTGGCGTCAAAGAAGCGGCTCTTGATCATCTGCTGGCCGCCTTCTGCTGACGGGGGATCGCCAGGACGCAGCTTTTTGTAGACTTCGATCAGGGCTTGCTCAGTGGTTTCAATACCAGCGCCTTTTTCTTTATCCAGCGTTTTCTGGAAGAAGTCACGATGGCGGAAGAGCTCAAGCATGTCCTGAGTCTGGTAGCCCAGCGCGCGCAGGAAGGTCGAAGCCAGAATCTTACGGGTTTTGTCCACGCGAATGTGAATCAGGCTGTGAGTATCCACCTCAAACTTGAGCCAGGCGCCACGGTTGGGGATCACGGTGGCAGAGTAAAGGACTTTACCAGCGGATTCTGTGTCTTCACGCTTAAAATAAACGCCGGGGCTACGCACAATCTGGCTGACCACAACGCGCTCAGCGCCGTTGATCACAAAGGTGCCGCGCTCAGTCATCAGGGGCAGTTCACCAATAAAGATCTTCTGCTCTTTGATTTCACCGGTCTGTTTGTTGACCAGCTGAACGGGGATTTTTAGATGTGAAGCATAAGTCAGGTCGCGGGCACGGCACTCAGGCACGTTAAACGACGGGGCTTCAAGTTCAAAATTTGGGAGCAGGTGCAGCTCCAAGCGGCCGCTATAGTCCTGGATCGGAGAAAACGATTCCAGAGCTTCGGGCAGGCCTTCTTTGAGGAACCAGGCGAAGGAGTCTTTCTGAATTTTAATCAGATCGGGAAGCTGCTGAAAGCTTTTGGAAACCTGTTCGTGTACCTGGTGACGTTTGGCGTCTTTTGCTAAAACCATTCGAACCATCCTAATTTTCAGATTCTAGAGTCACGCGGGAGCTAAAAAGCCAAAAAACACAACAGGCCCTAGACCGTCTGCTCTGAACTTGAGCTGGCGGAGGGCGATAACTTTTTAACTGTCGGCTGAGGTATTCAGTTTGCGAGACCCACTCAAAAAAATTGCCGTGCAGATCACACACGTATCGCTATGAAATGCAGATTACAAGTTTAAAGCTGGGTTGGGGGGAATGTCAAGACAAACAAGCGCCTTCTGGTCTGAATAGACCGGGCGCAAAAGGAGCTAGTGAGTTACATAAATGTTTAGCTCTGTCATATGACTCCCTTATTCTAAGCGAGACTTGCAAAAAAAATCAAGCCCTGCCGCCCCTTTTTACGCTAAAAAATAGTTAAATCTGATTTTAAACACGCACCAAAAACCTGACAAACACTGACTTTAAGCCCTTTTTTAAGGCAATTGAATTTTCTGTATAACAAATGTATGCACCCTGTATTTTAGCTTAAATGAATGTTAGGTTTGGCACATCTTGAGGGCTTAAATTTAAATCTTAACGGGTTGGGATACTGCTGAGATAATTGCGCATCGAGGCATCACTTGCATAATCTAATGCCCGTTGCCCGCGTAAGTCTTTGGCTTTAATGTCTGCTCCGCGATACAGCAAAAACTGGGCCATCACCAGTGAGCCGCTTTCTGCGGCGTACATCAACAGCGTTTTACCGTCATCATCGCTTAGATTGAGATCCGCTCCAGCTGCGATCATCACTGTTAGCGATTTGACTTGCCCACGTTTAACCGCTAAGCCCAGAGCTGTTTCGCCATAATTATTAGCAGCGCGTAAATTCGGCTTGTACTTAAGCAACAGATCAAAAGCCTGCTGGACACCTGGCTCCAGTTCGCCAAGGTCAGAATAATAACGATTTTCAATAAATGAGGCGACAGCAGAGGCATGTTCAGGTCGATCAGGTGTAGCGCCTTTGTCGAGCAAAAATTTAAGCATCTGGTTGTCAGAGTCGTTTCTGATTGCAACGTTTAAGACTGAAATCGGTTTAGCCCCGATAATCTGAGCCTCAGAAGGGTCAATCCAGGTGGCATGTAAATTAGCCCCTTTATCCAGCAAATACTGGACCATGGCTTTGTCGTTATTTCTGACTGCGATAAATAAAGGCGGCATCCCCTGATCTGAATTGAGGCTCAGACCCAAGGCTAAAAACTTGTCGATCAAACTGCGCTCACCGCTCTCAACGGCAGCAGTCAGGGCGGTTTCGTTATTTTTGAGAACTTGTTTAGGGTCAGCTCCCTTAGCTAATAACCAGTTAACAGTCTCGGTTTTACGGGCTTTAATTGCTTGGGTCAGGGCTGACCCTTGATACGTGCCGGTATCTTGATTGAGATTAAAGCCGATATTCTGCCACTGGGGGTCTGTGAGTAGCCACTCCAGAAACTGAGTTTGGCCAACTCCCGCTGCTCGGAACAGAATGTCAGCCCGTAGATTCTTGAGATCGGCATTTTGAACCTGTGGAGCCACAGCTGCTAATCGGGTAAAAAGCATCTGATTTCCGGCTTCAGCCGCACCGCCAATCAGGCGTTGCCATTCCCAGAGTTCGAGCTTGCCCTGGCTGCTTTCAGATTCGGCATAGCGAGCAACACTTTCAGGAGCAGAGCTGATGTTCTGTAATTGCTGAAAAGAAGATTTGTCAATCGCATCTGACGCAGGCATCATCGGTGAATGGGCATCACAGGCACTCAGTAACAGCAGCAGGGGCAGAACTTTTCGCATCACAATCTCCATAAGCTCAAACAGATTAGCAGCGATTATGGCAGATGAGTCCTGAATATTTCTATATTTTAAGTCAGATAAGAATAAATATTCTTAAACCCACTTAAGCATTCCCGAAAAAAGCCTAACTAAAAAGCCCGTCGAAGCGAGCTTTAAAGCATCAATACTTTACACTTTCTTTTTAAAAGGCGTTAATTGTGACATTCCGTGCTTGACATACAATCTAAATTTCCTGATGCCATCTGCTTTTTAGATTCCGGTTTATGCCCCCTGAATGCTCGAAGGCCGGAATGACACAATGAGCTCTTTGAAAAGTGTATTGTTGGACGCTTTTGTCTATTTTTGTCTAGACAAAAGACTATAAACCATCACTTGCAAAGATTGGGCCCGATTCACTGGTGACAACAAAGCGGCTATTGCCAAAGGCAACGCCGAGCAGATTGTTAGTGGTGCCTGTGGGCTGACTGGTCCAAGTCACAGCGTCAGTTGAGGTTAATAATGTGCCATTTGCGCCAACCGCAACAAATTGACTATTGCCGTAGCTGATGCTATTTAAGTTTGTCGTCACGCCAGAAGTCTGGGTTGTCCAGGTTGAGCCCGTGTCAGAAGTCAAGATCGTACCGTTTTCGCCTACAGCGACATATCGGCCTCCCCCGTAAGTCACCCCTAACAGGTTTTGAGTTGTGCCGGAAGATCGCGTAAACCAGTTAATGGAACCAGAAGAGACTATAATCGTTCCGTTGTTGCCAACGGCTACAAGTTGAAGATTGCCATAGGTAACGTGATTAAGTTTATTGTTTGTACCTGAATTTCTGCTGAACCAGTTAGTCCCGTCACTCGAAATCAAAATCACGCCATCCTCACCAAGCGCATTAAAGAATCCAAAATGACTATTATAAGCAGCAGTTTCCAGTGAATTGCTTACGCCTGAGCTAATGGGTGTCCAGCTGATT
>CAJYHH010000845.1 GCA_913773825.1 Candidatus Sericytochromatia bacterium
GAGAGCGGGTAATTTGGCGAACCTGCCAGATCGTATAAATCAGCGACAGGGTCATACCGGCCAAGCAGACAGCGACCAGCATCCAGAGCTCATTTTGCTGAGCGGCCATACTGGCATGAAACATGTCCTGCATATCGGGGGTTTTGGTCGGGACGGCCTGGTAAATCTGATCAAGCGTGTCGCTCACTTTGTTCATGTTTGAGAGCGAAATTAATAAAACCCCGATCAGGGTCAAGCAGGTGATGCCGAAACTGAGCAGCAGTTTGGCGGTGATTTTCATAGGGCCTCCTGTAGTGCCTCGTGTCGCGATGACGGAGATAAAAGGACTTTCTGCAGATCCAGCACAATTACCATACCCCGCTCCTGCTTACTGACGGCTTGCAAATAATCGCGGTGGGCCAGATGAGAGGGCGGGGTTTCCAGTTCACGGGAACTTAAGCGCAGAACTTCCAGCACTTCATCGACCACCAGGCCGATACTCTGCTCGCGGTTGCGCACAATCATAAAGCGGGTGCTGCGGCTTTCGGGTTCAACCGCTAAACCAAGCCGGCTGGCCAGGCGAATTAAAGGAATAATCTGGCCGCGCAGATTAATCACGCCAGCGATCCAGTCAGCCGCTAAGGGCACATGGGTCACGGGCAATATGCGGATGATTTCCTGAACATAGAGAATATCCAGCGCATAGACTTCGTTATGAAGCCTGAAGCTGACCACCTGCAGCAGGGGTTCTTCAGCAGCAGTCTCTGTCAGGGCCTCAGGCCGGGACATCGACGGGGGACTCATAAAGAAATGACACAACCGTAAAGCGACCTTTTTCGGTCTCAATCGGCACAGATAAGCGGCGATTGTCGCTAGGAGAATCAAAATGGGCCAGTTCTAAAACCTGAGGCAAGCCGAGTTCAAAGATCTCTTCTTGCTGGCTCAAAAATGTTTTAATACCGCCCGCAATGATATTGGTCATCTCAGCAACGGTTTCATAAACGTCATCCGTGACGTCTTCGATGGTTTCATCCAGCATCAGCGAAGCCATATCGACTGCCAGAGGCGTCGGCAGCGAAACCGCAATCGAGCCGCTGAGCCGCCCCTGGACGTCAATTGTGCCGAGCAAATGACTGCATGCACCATCATGCGGACTTTCAGCCCGCTTGAAAGACATTGGAATCATTGTATCCAGCAGATTACTTACTGCATGGATCACGGCCTGCTCCAGCCGCTGCTGAAAATCCATTGATTAAACCTAGACCCGCAAAGGGAGAACTTTTTTAAGAGTCTTGGTCAGAGTATCAGCCGTAAAGGGTTTTACGATGTACTCATTAACACCTGACTCCATGGCCTCGGTGACTTTGTCAATCGTGCCTTCGGTCGTAATCATAATGATCTTGACCGGTTCAGCCACACCGCTGCTGGCTTCATGCTCACGCAGCTTGCGAACAAACTCAAGTCCGTTCATTTTGGGCATATTCCAGTCGCTCAGGATCACATCGATCTTGGCGCCGGATTTAACGTTTTCGAGGGCCTGCTCGCCGTCGCCGGCCTCGATCAGCTCGGCGGACGCATATGGACCGCTGCCGATGTGTTTCTTGATGACTTTACGCGTGACGCTGGAATCATCGACGATCATGATCGATGCCATGGTTCCTGTGTTCCTCCATGTCCTGGGCTATTACTTGCAGCCAGCTGCTCGGGCCTCGTCTAACTCCCCGACAGACTGTCCTTTGAGGCAATGAGTACAGTATAGCATGGGCTTGTCAGGGCGCGAGGGGGGGAGGAAGAGGGAGGGAGTTTTGAGTTATGGGTTTTGAGTTATGGGTTCAAGACAAAGAGACCCAACCCATAATCTTTTCTTCTGTCTTTAAAACTCAAAACCACCCAGAACCCAAAACAGCAGGCAAAGCTTGCTTATCTATAGTTATATTCTGGCTGGATGGCGTGCAGCAAATCGTCACGTAACTGACGTAAGAGCATCTGGGTCAGCTCAGTTTCAGCGTCTGGGCGGGCATCTCCACGTTTAACAAAGCGCCAGGTACGGGGTTCACCACTGGGGCCTTTTAGAATCGCTTCTAAGGCTAATTCGAGATGGACGCGGGCCGTGGGCTCAATCCCGCTAAATAGCGGGTTGGGCATCACCAGCATCTGGCGCCGCTGTGTCAGCTCAGCGCTGAGTTGCCAGGCCCCACTGTCTGGACTCGCTGTAACCTGACGCTCACGAGGCAATAATTGCAGGAGCTCTGTTTCAATCTGCTGAGCCAGGACAGGGACTTGCTGAGAGTCAACCTGGACCTGAACCTGAGGATCAGCCAATGGCAAACCCATGGGATCATCAAGTTCCATCCGGACAGCATAACAGCCGGACAGACTCAAGAGAAAACCAACTAAACAGAGGATAATCAGCTTCAGACGCATATAACGCAGAGATAAACGCATGGCAGAAGTTTAGCATAAGACCTCAAAGATGTTGAACGCTGTGTTAAGCCATCTCAGATTAAGAGAAGTGAACAAAGCGCTGGATTGTCTGAGTCAATTAGCTTAAATCTTCCAAAGCCGCCGCACCTTGATCCGATTAGGATTCACTTGTTAAACTTGACGGATCCCACATTCTATCGGCGAGGTCACCCCTTAACATGACCCGAAGCACCCAGGCCCCTGACAAAAGCCTTAAACTTGGCGATTTGATGGTTCGCGAAGGCCTGCTTACTCACGATGCCCTGACAAAAGCCCTGGCAGCCCAGAAACAGACCGGCCATACCGGCCAGTATCGCCCATTGGGCCAGATTTGCGTAGATCTCAAACTGATTACCAAACAGGATCTTCAGCGTTTTTTAAGCCGCCATCATAAGCGCATTCAGATTGGCGAACTGTTGATGAATATGGGACTGATTACCCAGAATCAGCTCAATCACGTGCTTGAGCAGCAGCGCGTGTCAGGTCTGCGCTTTGGCACCCTGTTAGTTAAATCCGGAATTATCAGCGAAATTCAACTCACCAATGCCTTAAGCGTGCAGTTAGATATTCCCCGCATTGTGCCTTCCCCTGAACTGATTGACCCCGAACTGATTAAAGACGTTGAAGAAGACTTTCTGCGCCAGCACATCTTTTTGCCGATGCATCGCCATGGCAATCAAATGGTGGTGGTCATGTCAGATCCGCTAAATAGCGATCTGCTGCAGCTGCTGATTGATCGCTTTAAATGTAAGATCATGCCCGCCATTGCGCCAGCCTCTGAAATTCTTGCGTCTTTAACTGAGCTGTATAAGCCTAAACGCAAACAGCGCCAGACAGACGATAGCCTGGATGATGATTTATTAAATCTCAGCAATCAGGCTAAACACACTAAAGAACAAGTGATGCCGATTGCCAACTTTTTAGTTCGCACCGCAGTTGAATCAGGCGCCACGGCTTTACACCTTGAAAGCCAGGAACGGTATTTAAGATTACGTCTGCGAATTGATGGTGTCTTACGACATCGCACTGACTTACCCGCTCGGCTTGGGCCGCCGCTGATTGAATGTATTAAAACCCCGTTTCGGATTAAGCGCGAAAACTATTGGGAAGAACATATCACCACCACGATCGGCAAACAAAAAGTTGAGCTCTCTATTTCGTTTTTCCAGGGTGTCTGGGGTGAAAATTTAGTTGTTCACATTGCCTATGTACCGCCCCGTTTATTAGGCGTTGAAAACCTGGGCTTTTCGCCTTATCATCAGCGCCGGGTTAATCGCATGCTCAACGGTGCTGGCGGCATTCTGCTGGCCGCAACCCCGCTGCGCTCAGGTAAATCTACTTTGCTCTATGCAGGCCTGACTTATCTTAATCATCTCAGCCGCTCCATTTTAGCGCTTGAAGATATCGTCGATTATCCGATTCCAGGCGTGATCCAGAATCATTACACTCCTGTCAGCAAAGATAGCTATGCGTCACTGATTGAAGCCATGATCGACTATGACTCTGATGTGATTATGGTCGGCGAACTCAAAGACAAAGAAGTCTGTGACCGCGTCAGCCAGGCTGCTTTAACGGGTAAAAAAGCGTTGGCTGCGCTGAATGCCTGTGATACAACCGCTGCTTTACATCGTCTGATCAATCAGGGCTCGACCCATTTGCTGACAGCGCCTGTCCCCATGATGATTGTTAGCCAGCGTCTGGTGCGCAAGTTATGTGAAACCTGCAAAACCAGCTATACCCCAGAGCTTGAAGATCTGCGGGATCTGCATGTTTTGCCATCTGATCGCGGCAACTACACTTTTTGGCAGCCCCACGGCTGCGGAGAATGTGATCATCAAGGCTATCGAGGTCTGACTGCTATTCACGAAATCCTGGAGATCAACGAAAGCCTGCGTGAAGCCATTCGTCGCGGCGTGACGGCCTCTGGGATCCGCGAACTGGCGCGCGGAGAAGGTCGCCTGATCTCATTGGCAGAAGACGGCGTGTATAAAGTGATGCAAGGTGTAACCAGCATCGAAGAAGTCCAGCGTGTGGCCATTACTCACGAAGGCGATGCGCTCTCAGCGCGTTCGCTGCGCGAAGTGATGAACACCTGTCAGGGTAAGCAAGGGGAATAAGTTTAGTGGCGCCCTACGGACACCGGTTTAGGGTGGCTGTCGCCACGGTTTAGGGATGCCTGCAGCATCTGTTTAGTAAGAGAAATTCTAAAACGAAACAGACTGCGCAAGCAGTCCCTAAACCTCAAGCAAAGCTTGAGCTAAACGACGAGCCCACTCGCCACCTACCCCTCTCCCGCCTGCCTTGATACACTTGATCTTGTCAATCTAAGCTACAGGGGCAACACCTCATGAATTCTCCCAGCCAGTCCAAAAGCCAGTCACTTAAGCTTGGTGATCTAATGGTCCGTGATGGCCTGATCACCACTGATGGTCTGAATAAAGCTTTAGCCATTCAGCGCCAGAGTTCACGTTCAGGCCAGTATAAGCCGCTGGGCCAGGTCTGCGTCGATCTGCGCTTAATTACGCGCCAGGATCTTCAGCGTTTTTTGGGCCGTTATCATAAACATATTCAGATTGGCGAGTTGCTCGTAAATATGGGCTTGATCAGCCAGGAGCAGCTCAATCGCGTTTTAGACCATCAACGTGTCTCGTCAACGTCGAGGATTGGCACTTTATTAGTCCAGCTCAACATTATTACGGAGTCTCAATTGTCTGATGCCTTAAGTCTGCAGCTGGGCATCCCCAGAATTGTGCCTCTGCTTGATCTGATTTCACCCGATTTACTTGAAGGTCTCAACGAGGAGTTTGTTTCAAAACACGTCTGTCTGCCGATTCATCGTCAGGGCAATCAGCTAGTGGTGGTGATGGCTGACCCGCTTAACACCGACACCTTACAAGCCTTAATTGATCTCTATCGCTGCAAAATTGTTCCGGCCATTGCCCCAGCCTCTGAAATCCTGGCCACCATTCGCGAAATTTTTTCAGCCCCCAAAGAGACTCTGAAGCAACAGTCTGAAGCCGGCCCGACACAGCCAGCCACAACACCGGCTGGTCCCGCAAACAATGTGCGCGAACAGGTCAGCAATATTTCAAATGTTTTGTTACGCAGCGCTTTAGAATCCGAGGCGAGTGCTCTGCATGTCGAAACCCATGAGCATTATCTGCGCGTACGTCTGCGCGTCAACGGCCTGCTCCGACATCTGACTGATTTGCCTTTACAGCTGGGCCCCCAGCTGATTGAAGCACTGATTGCCCCTTTTTCGGGCCGCACCTATGACGACAATACCATCAGCACCCGGATTGGTGATCGCAGGGTTGAAATGGGCATGTCGCTGTTTCAGAGCCGCTGGGGAGATAATGTCGTCCTGCAGATTTTTCCGGGCCCGACTCATCTGCTGGGTTTGGAGAATCTGGGCTTTTCTCCTTTAAACGCCAAGCTTTTTCAGCGTTTACTCGATCAAGCCGGTGGCATTATTCTGGCCGTTGGCCCCCAGGCCTCAGGCCGTTCGACGCTGCTGGCGGCCTCACTCGGCTATCTCAATCATCCCGAACGCTCCGTGATCACGCTTGAAAGCGCACCCAGCCAACCGATTCCAGGGATTTTAGAAGGGATTGTCGCGCCAGAACAGGGCTTTAATAATCGCTTTAAATCCATGATTGCCCATGATGCAGACGTTTTAATGGTCAGTGAGCTGAAAGACCGGCCCACCGCTGATTTTATTGGCCAGGCCGCTTTACAGGGTAAAAAATTGCTCACTTCATTAAGCGCCTGTGATGCCACAGCCGGACTTTATCGTCTGATTCAGCTCCAGGCCAAACCCTTGCTCGAAAGCCCGGTGCCTTTAGCCTTAGTCGCCCAGCGTCTAGTCCGACGTTTATGCGAAAGCTGTAAAGCGCCTTATTCACCCACAGCTGAAGAACTTCGTCAGCTGCGCTTATTGCCCACAGCAGGTGAGACTTTTCCGTTTTATCGCGCTACTGGCTGCGGGGAATGTCATCTTCAGGGCTATCGCGGCCTGACGGCCTTACATGAAATCCTGACGCTTAACGACAATTTTCATGACGCTCTGGCTCATGGCGCATCAGCAGCAGGTTTACGCCGCTTAGCCCGCAGTGAAGGTCAACTGGTGTTTATGGCTGAAGACGGTTTATACAAAGCTTTACAGGGCATAACCAGCCTTGAAGAAATCCGGCGCGTTGTCACTTATTCTGACAGCCAGCCTGTTCAGACCCAGCAAGATATTTATACGCTTTGCCAACATACTGAAGAAGCCTCGATGGCTTAGTGATAGGTTTTAAGCCCACTTGATTAGTTAACAGAAACAAAGGACAGATCTATGACGCCAGCCAGCGTTTCAAGCGCTTTAGATGAGAACTTAAAGCAAGCCCGCCAAAACTATCTTGAGCTGCATGAGCTTTATCGCCCCCTCGACGAGCAGATTGCCGCTGCAAGACCCGACTGGGACAGCGCAGATCGCTTTCGGGCCCATCTGGTAGCCTTATGTGAAGACACGGTTCTGACGATGCTGGGTGCTGATCATCGCTTTACGTCAGAAGAACTTGCGGCCTTTAATATCCTGTTTGCGCTTGATGAACCCGAATCAGATATCAAGGCGATGAGCTCCTGGCTCAATCAGCGCCATATTGTCGAAGCAGAGCTATTTAGCCGCCTTGATCGCTTTGTCCTGGCGAGTATGCTGGTTGATACCCATCTCGGCAGCCAGCGCACTGAGCAGGCTTTGAGCTTTTTTCAGACCCTGGGCCAGGTCATCGCGCTGATCGATGATCATTACCATCCAACTGAAGATGCTTTTTTTCGGGCTTTAAGTGAGCGGATCATCAGCAACTGGCGCCAGGCTGATGCCTTTAGCCAGGAAAGCACACCAGCTTTAATGCTGACGCTTAGCGATGGCCGCCAGACGCTTTATTCACTCAGCTAAAAACTGCTGGCCCAGCTAATCCCCTGAGCGCTAATCTGAAGACGCTGACGCTGAATGATTTCCTGATTAAGGGAATAAGCGTCAGCGAGGTTGTAAATATACACACCCAGACCCAGCGCAAGTGCGCCCAAAACAGCTCCGCTGGCAGCGCGCAGATCAACATCCCATTCACCTGGACGAGGCGGACTATTGGGCAACAGCACCGGGCCAAGTGCATAACCCAAATAACCGCCGACCGGAATAGCAGCCAGCGTTCCACCGGCAAACAGCAAACCTCTTCCGGGTTCACCCAGTAAGCCCTGTCCTAGGCCTGGCACAATCGAAGCCAGCCAAAGATTGTCAGGATAAGTCTGAGTATCGGAATGTGCTGCGAGCTGAAACACAGGCTTTTCTTGCTCTGGCAGACTCATGACAATCAATTCTTCAGCCTGAGCTGGGCCCACAAAGCCAAGCTGCGTACACGCCAGCCAACAGCTTGCGATAAGATAAGAAAGTCTGTGCATCGATTACCTCAGGAATGATTTAAATATCTTCTATGGCTGTTATACCAAGTCCTGTAAGCCTCTCCTATTACCAAAAAAGCGGTAGGCCTACTCCATATTTTTTGCATGCTCTGGATCTCAGCTGATGACAGAACCACTCAATCCCTCTTACCCATCAACCCGCTGGCTGTTTCAGTTTCAGATGCTGCTACAAATCGGCAGCTTTACCGAAGCCGCTGCCCGGATGCAAATGAGCCAGCAGGCCCTTAGCAAAAACATTCAGGCCTTAGAACAATGGGCCGGTTATCCGCTGCTGAATCGTCAGACTCCTTTAAGCGCCACGCCTCAGGGCCAGCAGCTCTTAGCCGCCTTACCAGATCTGCTGCAGTCACTCCAAAATATTGCCGCTTTACGGCCCCATCCACCCAATCGTCTGGCTTTGGGAATTTCAAGCTGGCTGCCTTTTGAGATGCTGATTCCCGCTCTGCAAGCCGGACTTCGACAAAGCCAGACGCAGATTCAGCTGATTAGCCTACCAGAAACAGATATCCAGACCTTTTTACAAGCCGGTGAGCTGGATCTGGGACTGACATTACAGCCACTGCCAAGCCCTGGATTAGAGCTCAGAGCGGGTCATGTCCTGAACTGGCAATGGGTCGCTGTTCCCCATTTACTGACTCAGGCTCCGCCTTATCCCTGGCTCCAGCCAGAATCTCTGCCTGCTGCGCTAAAACCCAATCAGGCCCAACTGACACAGCTCAGAGCCATAGGTCAATTTCCTAAATGGGAAATGCTTAAAGCCTTGGTTTTACAGGGGATCGGCATCAGCTGTTTGCCCGTGAACTGGATTCAAACAGAGCTCAACTCTGGTCAGCTTCAAACATTTAGTCAGATATTCAGCCAGGGGCCTTTTTCTGATGAGATCAAAACCCCGCTTTATTTTAGTGCTATGCCCGCTATCCATTTACACCCGCTCACCCAAGACTGGCAACAGAGCATCGGCTTATGAGTATTTTTGCCTTTAAACTCGAATGGCTGCATCAGCTTGATTGCCTGCATCAGCTGGGCTCAATCAGTCAGGCGGCAGCACACTGTCAGCTAACTGCACCGGCTTTAAGACATAATCTCCGCCAGCTTGAAAACTACTATGGTGAAACCCTGCTGATCAGCGACAATCGTGGTTTACGAATAAATCCCCAAGGGCTTAAGTTGCTGCAGCGCAGCCAAGTTCTGCTTCATCAACTGGGTCAGCTCCAACAAGAATTTAAACAGCCGCTTACAGACCCTCTGTTAAAACTTGGGGTCTCTAATGCCTATCCGTCTGAAACCCTGTCTGAGATTTTGGCAGAGCTTTATCTTCACTATCCGGGCCTGCAGATTCAGACTCAAACCGGCACCCCGCCAGAAATTTTGCGCCAGCTTTCAGCCGGCCAGATTGAATTGGGGCTAATCAGTGCACGTTATACTCCCGACGAACGGATTAAAGCACTCAACGGGCCAATTTCAACTGGGTTATTTGTCCAATCCGCTCACCATTCTGTGCCAGAGGTTTATCTGCTGCCGCTGCTCTGGCCTTATAGCTTTTCGACACCTTTTAGTTATCCGGATTTTCCAGCTGAACTCAAGATTCACTATATCGGCGGCTTATCTTCATTGCTACAGCTCTGCCAAGCCGGAGCTGGCATGGCTTTTTTGCCGCGTCTACACGTTCAGACAGCTCTTAACTCAGGTCAGTTAATTGAAGTCACAGGCCCCGAGATGCCCGCTTTTAAAGCCCAATTGACCTTACTCTATCCGGCTTCACCACCTTTATCTCCAGCTGCCGAACATCTGTTTAAGTGGTGGGAAGCACGTTTTACTAATTAACTCAAGTTGTGAGCTATGTCTCCACAGCATTGAAAAATGCTCTTCTTCACTCTTCGACATTCCCTGCGGGATCCGCACTACGTGCTACAGAGTGACAACATTTTTACTGAAAACCTAATCTTAAAAGAGAAGTTGTCATGCTGAGCTTGTCGAAGCATGTAGGCCACAACTTGCATTAATTAAAGCGATAACTGGCACCCAGCCCCACAAAGCCATTTCCCAGACGCGCCACGCTCATGCCAAAAGCGGCATCCAGCTTCAAGTCAGGGGTGAGCATATAAAAGACACCCGCATCTAAGGCGTGATCCCCTTCGCCACCGTTTAAAGGCACTTCGCCATAAACTTCAACAAAGCTATCAAGATTATCGAACAGAGTCAGACTGACTGAAGCAGTATATAAAAAGCTGTAATTGCGCAAAGCCTGACCCTGACTGTTTTTAGACAATAGTCCCTGATCATTCAGTTCACTTTCGCTGCCAAAACCCAGGTTATAACCCAGGCTGAGCTTATCAGTAAAATTATGCTCCAGCAACAATTTAATCGAAGGGTCAAGCGTCTGAATAATTTGCGAGGCCGGGCCCATCACGATATTCGTTCGGGCTTCAATGCCTAAATCGGGCCACCACCAGGCATGGCCTCTCATAAGGGTATATTTAAGCCCCAAACCCGGATCACCTGATTCCTGTTCAAAACTGTTCTGATCCGGATGGCCTTCTGATCTGATGTTTTCAAATAACCAGTTATAGCCAGCGTATTCCAGCCTGAGCTCCAAGTGCTCAAATAAGCCAATCCGCAGCATTGTTTGAGGAAAAGCATGCTGACCTAAACTGCTTAACTCACCGTCAGCGCTGCTGTTTTCAAAGTTATAAGCCCAGCCGGTTTCAAGCTGATACACACCCGGTGCCACCACCAGCGGAGAATTGGTCTGGTCAGGCCGATCAGGGCTTAAAGCCTCACGTTGTTGGGCCCAAGCAGATCCCCAGACGTTACACGTATTCAGCAAGACAAAACAGACTAAAGCAGCTTTAAAAAGTTGTGGCATAGGCGTCTATCCTAACAGAGCGATTTAGCCTCGACAACAGGGGTTTAAGGGTCGAGTCCAGCCAGACGACGTCCGGTTTCAGTCAGAGTATAAGCCGCATCCAGCCAACCCGCCGCAACAAACACCCGACAGATATCGCGACACTCTGCTTCGCTGGCACCGGTCAGGTCCCCTAAGCCCCAGATAAGCTCTGGACCTTCTGGCATTTCGCCCCCGTTCCAGTCCATCAGCATTTTGACCGTCATCACCAATGAAGCAGCGTTTAAAGACTGCTCAATTTCTGCTGTACTTTTACCCTGTGAAGCACCCGTGGCAATCTGCTTTTGCAGATAACTTTCCACTACAGAATCCAAAAATGCTTCATCAGACTGTTCAGATTGCGCCACGGTTTTCCTCCCCAGCTTGTTGCTGTTAGTCTAGCAGAAGCCAGCGAAGCTGGCTGTTTTGAGTGGTGGGTTTGCCCTTCGGGCGTTTTGAGTGGTGGGTGGTGAGTGGTGGTTTTAAAGGCATGGGAGAGAAGAAATTAGAGATTAGGCTTTGTTTTTTAGCGACTAGCTGCAAGCAACTGGCCACTAGCCAGTTGGCGGCACAAGCTTGGAGGGCTAAATGCCTATAATCAGTTTACAGATCTGACTCCAGGATAGTTTATGCTCGACAATACTCGCCTCACAGGGACCACTCCAGCGGCTCAGCCGACACGCGCCAAAGCGCCTGCTGTTCCTCAACAGCCTGCTGCGCCGATAGCCAGTGCTGTTCCAAAACCTGTGATGCAGCCCTCTAGTTTGCAGCTGTCACCGGCGGCCATTACCGCTGCGCGCAAACCGCCGATGCTGTCCTTGGGTCTTGATCAAGTCGCTAAGACAACTAAAACGGCTCTGCCAGCTGGTTGGGGTGATGTCACACCCGCAGATCGCCAGGCCAATCTTAAAAAGCTTCAGAGTCTGGCACGCGAGCTTAAAAGTCAGGCTAAACCAGGCATTGCCCTTTGGAGTGAAGTCACGCGCCAGGCTGTCGCTAATTATGACAATAAGCAGTTAAGTCCCCAGCGCAAATCTGATTTTGTGATGCAGGATTTAGCGATTGCATTAGTCGGCGGCGATGCTTACAAACATCTCAAAAGTTATGACGGTCTGCCCTGGGTGCGTAAAGCGGACCCGATGGTCAAAACTTTTTTTGAAGACTGGGCTGCCATGGGTCTTCCACCTGCTGATGGAGACTGGGACAAAGCGGGCTGGGCAGGGGGTGAACTTGATCAGCATGCCTGTGCAGATTTCCGTCCACAAATTAATGACGGCAGCAAAAACCAGATTTACCACACTCTGTTTTATCACTTTATGGCCTATACCACCCAGGCCCCGTTTACGATTCATGCTGGCAGCATGGTTCACGAAATTAAAGACGAAGGCACCAGTTCTGAAGACCACAACGCTGCTTTTGTGGGCATTGCAACCGGTATGAGTATGCGCCGTCTGCGTGATGGCTCAGAGGCTGAAGCTGCACTACGCGAATGGCCCAGCCTGACCCAGGCGGCTTATGGCAAAAA
>CAJYHH010000846.1 GCA_913773825.1 Candidatus Sericytochromatia bacterium
TGCTATAGACCATGGAAGCAACAAACACTGGATGGCCATTGCGATCGGTTAAACCGTCAAATGTAATAATCTGCCCATCAACAAATTCTTCAAGAATAAAGGGCTGTGGCGGCTTGTGATTAAACAGCTCGGTCAATTCAGCATCATTGTCAGCACGCCAGGTATTGCTGGCTCCCACCCCCACATCGGGCTTAAGCACCACCGGGTAGCCCACCTGACGGGCAAAAGCCAGCGCTTCGTTGAGGGTCTCCACAACTTGCCCTCTGGCACAGGGAATATCCAGCGCCTGAAAGACTTTTTTCATTTCAGACTTGGCTTTAACCTGGCGAATTGTATCGTTTTTAATTCCTGGCACATTAAAGTCAGTGCGCAGAGCGGCTTCGGTTTCGAGCCAGTATTCGTTCAGTGAGTCAATGCGATCAATCCGGCCATGGCGCCAGGTAATCTGGCCACAGGCCCGCACCAGCTCGTCATAATGGTGCATATCGCGCACATAAAAATAATCGCTAAGAGCATCCCGTAGATGCGGCGGCAAAAACTGGGGCGGCTCATCGGCCAGACCATACACCCCCACACCGAGATCCTGCAGGGCTTTGGCATAGCGCCAGTGCTGGGCAGGGAAGTGGGGTGAAAGCAGAACGACGTTCATCTCAGCAGCTCCATGGGGTTAAAATCTTAGTTTCGAAATCTATCTAGAATCTGGTTTAGTTTCAGGTTAAGAATCAGGAATTGTTGCCAGTTATAGCACAAGTCCGGCAATATCGGCAGCAAACCGACACGACTTTTTGTGACAAAAGGGGAGCTTAGCAAGGCTAAGTAATGCTATGATCCATTTATTATTTCGTTCGCGATGTCTACAGGGTGACACAGAATCCTGTGCGAGCATTAAGCCCGGTTAATAAAACCCGGTACAGTTCAAGCATTTAGTCAAAAGCATGGCCAAACGCATTCGTTTTTCAAGAGTTTGAGATCAGTTGGGTCAACTAGAATTTGTCAGGTCATCAGGTCGAGGGATGAAATAGGGGAAATCAATGCAGAAGAAAACGATTCTCGTTGTCGAAGACGAACTTATGATCGCCGAAGACATCTTCGAGAGCCTTACGGATATGGGATATCACGTACCCTGCACGGTTGCATCCGGGCGTGAAGCCATCAGCAAAACCCTTGAGCACCAGCCTGATCTGGTTCTGATGGACATCATGCTCAAAGGTGAATGGGACGGGATTCAGACTGCCCATGAAATTCATAAGGTTCATGACTGCGCGATTATTTATCTGACAGCCTATACCGATCAAAAAATGCTGCAGCGCGCTAAAATCACCAGCCCGTTTGGCTATATCCTTAAGCCCTTTCGCGAAAAAGAACTTCATGCAATGGTTGAGATCAGCTTGCATCGCCATGAAATGGAGCGCCAGAACCGCGATAAATCCCAGCTGTTTTTGCAGACTCTGCTCAACACCCAGGACGCGATTATCGTCACCGACATGGATGGCCGTGTGCGCTTTATGAACCCCGCTTCAGAAAAACTCACCGGTCTTGGCGCCAAAGAAGCCCAGGAAAAACCAATTGCTGAGCTGCTTAAATGGCGGGGCGAAAGCCATCGTTCCGAAGATCTGCTCACCCCCAGCAGCAATCGCCAGATCCAGATTGAAAGTACTGCAGGCAGCCCCTTAGACGTGCTGTTATCTGTGATTAGCTTTCAGGACAGCTGGTCACGCCAAAGCGGCTATGTCTTAAACCTTTATACCCTTGAGCGCCCAGCTGCCACCACTCCCACCGATAAACAAGATCTGATTTCGATCTGCGCGTCTTGCAAAAATGTCCGTAACTCACAGGGCACCTACGTCAGCTTAGAGCAGTACTTCCGCGAGCGCTTTAATCTGCGCTTTAGCCACGGCATCTGCCCTTGCTGCTTTGAGACGCTGTATCCGGAGTACATTAAGGAAAATGCGCTGTAGGGGCGAAGAGGGTTAGTGACCGCGGAGCTGTCTGTTTGGGCTGAGCTGCGCTCAGCTGTTTAGGAGGTTTAGGAGAAAACATATGCTACTGAGATGACCTTTTCCTAAATCTAAACGGCCGCAAAGCTGCCTCAAACCAGGCCAAAGGCCGACAAAACCGATGCCCTTGGCATCACTTCCCCTACCCCGCCTGTCGGTCCTGATCAGATTGATTGTGGCGGCGAGCCAATTGTTCAAAACAACGGGCCAGCTCCAGATTACTCTGAGCACAGGTCATAGCTGGATAATCGCCTAACTGACTGCATGCTGCTGCACAACGTCGACACAGATCTGCACAGACACGGCAAAGCTGTCCTTGCAATGCATCTGGACGAGCCGCCAGTGATAACCAGAGGCGACAGATATCTATCACGTCCCGACACGCAACATGCTCTGCATCATCACGCCCAGTGGCGATCTGCAGCAGGCAGACTTCCGCAAACACACGGCAATCCTCCAGGCATTGTTCCACAGCGTTGACACAGTTTTGGTACAGATGGTCAGACATGTTCGATTCCAATAATGATTTCTAAACCAAAGGATTTCATTTCCCTTTGTACTACAAAGCAAATTAGAAACGTGTAAAGAGGGGATCAAAATAGCGAAGCAGAACTTCGCGTGGTGGGTTTAAAGGCTGAAGAATTGGCTAGTTGCCTATGATCGGCTATTTGCTGGAACCCAAAACTCTCCACTTAAAACCCCCACACTGAAAACAAAACGAGTATCAGATTATCTTGAGGTTGTTTTTACGGTTTTGATTGTTGAGTGATGGGTATAAGATGGGGAGCGAAACACCCACGCCCCCCGCATTTTGCGTTTTGTCTTTAAACCCAAAACCCATAACTCATAACCCACAACGGCCAGCTCCGCTGGCCATCGCTGCCTACTCTTCCAGCCGATAGGTCTGATCCATAAAGTCCAGCACCATGTCCTGGATATCTCCCCGGTTGGGTAGAGCGCCAATCATGCCATACATCGCGGCTGTGCGTTTGGGCTGTTTGCCGCCTTTAGGGCCAGAGCCTGCACTCACCAGTTTGCTAAAGACTTTTTCGGGCAGTACTTTAGACAGACCTTTGACTAAGCCAACCGTCATTTTGGATGAAACAGAATTCCAGTTGAGCTTACGGGCTTTTTTAACCGCTTCTTCAAGATCCTGAATAAAGGCCAGATGGCTCTGAACATGGCCATAATTCATGGTGACATGCAGACTGGGCGGAAACTGCTGGCGATCCATATGCCAGCCTTTTAAAGACATTTCGTCGCCGACAGCGTAAATATCCAGATCTCCGGTAGCGCCAATGGCAAAAATGCTCATTTCGGGATTGCTTAAAACTTTAACGCCATCCATGCCGTCAACTGCTTTTATGACTTTGCGGGTAGTTTCCATCACTTCACGGGCAATGCGTAAATAACCTTCTTCGCCAAGATGTTTCATGACGGCCCAGGCAGCCGCAATGCTGCCACCGGGACGGGTGCCGACCATTGTGGGTGATGGGTAAATGCCGCCGGGCCAGTCCGTATAGACAAAAAACTGATGGCGGCGCAGCTCAGCATCGCGATAGAGCACAATGGATGCCCCTTTGGCGGCATAGGCGTATTTGTGTAAATCAGCTGAAATCGACGTCACGCCCGGCACTGAAAAATCAAAGTCCGGTACGGCATAGC
>CAJYHH010000847.1 GCA_913773825.1 Candidatus Sericytochromatia bacterium
GAGCCTTTCCTTCGATGCCAATCTCGCGCCGAATATGCTCCTGGGTGCCTCAGTCGGTTTGCCATTTTTGGTCTCCGGCTTTAATGGCGTCCCCGCCCGTTACGATGTGCGTCTGACCTATGAATTCCTGCAGCAGGGCGGCTTCTCGCTGGCCGGCATTTTTGGTATCTGGGGCAACGTGCGTTTTGACAATCCCTCTATCTCCCGTTGGATTGGTCTGGAACTGGGTGTTGGTCTGGCTTATAAATTTACCCCCCAGCTGACTGGTCGCCTGAATATCGTTCCCGGCTTTGGCTTCCCCTTCGGCACTGGCGTGGCGGATTTTTATCCTCCGGCAAGTGGTTTTGAGCTGGCCTATCGCTTTAACCCCAATTTTGAAGGTTCCATCGGCTATAACGGCCAGGGCGACATCATCGGCCTGCGCTTCCTGCTCTAATTTTTCTTAGTCGAAAAAGCCTCTCAACCTATCTAAAACAAGCATCCGGTTCGCTGTAAAAAGCTGGCATTAAAAAAGCCCGCATGAGCGGGCCGGATGCTTTGGTATGCCGTGCAATTTCAGGAGATCGTCCCTGTGCACACGGATCATCTTCATGATTATTTCAGTTTCTGGGCCCTGATTTCTGATATTAAGCTGAGATCTTACTGAGAAATTGATGAGAATTGCATCTGGGCTCTGATAAAAAAAATACCCGCGTGAGCGGGTCGGAACGTTTGGGCTTGCTGAGTCGAGGTCTCAACCTATCGTGATCGATAGTACCCAGGATCGAGTTGTAGGATGCTTGATATATCATCGCAGCTCAGCTGGTTAGTGCTATGAGAAGCTCATGACAGCACCCTGAAATCTTGCTGAGAGTTTGCTGAAATAGCCATGTCCGCTTTTTGTCTGATCCGCTATGCTAAAAAAGCAGATAAAAAGGAGTCGACAGTGAACGAATCGGTGCCTACAAAAATTCTCCTCATCGAAGACGACGCTGAAATCCTCGGTTTTATCGAGACTGAGCTTCAGTTTGAGGGCTATCATATTGAGATTGCCCGTGATGGTTTAAAAGGCCTGCAAATGGCCCGCCAGCAAAGCTATGATCTGATTGTGCTGGATCGCATGTTACCGGGTATGGATGGTCTGGCACTTTGTCGCCGTCTGCGTCAGAGTAGCGATGTGCCGATTTTAATGCTGACAGCCCTGTCAGAGCTCAATGATCGGGTTGAAGGTCTTGATGCCGGCGCCAATGATTATTTGACCAAGCCTTTTGAACTTGAAGAGTTGCTGGCTCGTGTCAGGGTTCAGTTACGTCAACGCCAGCCCAGTACACGAACAAATTTTTCCTTTGGCGATCTCAGTCTCAATCTGACTTCACGTAAAGTCACCCGTGGCGAAAAGCAGATTTCGCTGTCACCCAAAGAATTTGACCTGCTGCATTATTTTCTACAGCATCCCCGTGAAGTTTTAACCCGCACGCGTATTCTGGAAGCTGTTTGGGGCTGGGACTTTGAAGGTGAAGATAATGTCCTGGAAGTCTATATTCGCTATCTGCGGCGTAAAGTTGAGCCCGAAGATCAGCCGCGTCTGATTCATACGGTGCGGGGTGTGGGCTATGTTCTGCGCGAAGAACCTTAGTCACCTGTGATGGGCTTTATGATGGGCTGTTTATGAATATTCGTCTGCGCCTGACCCTGTGGTTTACAGGGCTTGTAGCTCTGATTGTCGGCATTGGGGCTCTATGGGGCTGGCTTGGCGTCAGAAGCCATGTTTATAATCTGGCTCAGACCGAAATTCACGATAAGCAGGCTGAAATTCAGGCCTTCATTGATGGCTTGGCGCGTGAGTTTAGCCGTCAGGATCTGAATTTCGACTTGCGCCGTAATGCAGACAATCTGCAGGATATCTTTGCGAATGACCAGACTTCGCTTTATGCCAATATCTATATCCAGATTACAGATTTAGACGGGCATATTATTGCCCGTTCGAGTAATCTGGGTCGTCATTCTTTGCCCGTTCAACTGCCTGATGGTCAGCGTCATGTTGTTGGGGAACCCTATTTGCAGATGGAATTTGAACACGGTAAAGATACAGATTCGATTTTGTATGCCCGTTCAACTTTGATGGTAAATGATCAGCCTCAGGGTTTTTTACAGTTGGGCTTGTCAGTTGAAAAAAGCGAAAAGCTGGTTAACCAGCTGTTGTTTTATGAACTGATGGGATTGTTATTGTCACTACTGGCTTCGATCTGGTTGGGCCAGTTTTTAGCACAACGTGCCCTGGAGCCAATGCTGCAGATTACCGGTCAGGTTCAGGCGATGGCGGGGCAAGATCTGTTTCGCAGATTAGATACTGAGCAGTTGAATCCTGATGAAATTGGTCTATTGGCAAAGACCTTTAATGATCTTTTAGGCCGGATTGAGGCGGTTTTTCAGTCTCAGCGCCACTTTTTGGCTGATGCTTCTCATGAGTTTCGCACCCCGCTGACCGCGATTCGGGGCCATGCCCAGCTGATTGAAAAACGCGGAAGTGACGAACAGGTGCGAGCGCGCAGTGCCGCAACGATTATTCGCGAAAGTCGTCGTCTGAGTCGCTTAGTAGATGATTTATTGCTGCTAGCCCGGCTTGAAAGCCGCACGACTTTAACTGAGCGTTTGGATTTAGCTGTGTTAGTTCAAGAAGTCTATGAAGATCTTGAGCCTTTACAGCCTTCTTTGCGCTTAGACGCCGCCCTTGAGCCGCTGATTTTATTAGGCCACGAAGATTCGCTGCGGCGCGTTTTGATTAATTTGCTTGATAACGCTTTTCATGCGGTTAAGGGGGCCGAACGCGAAGAAGTTACGCTTAGCTGTTGGCGCAACGGCAATGATGCTGAAATTATGATTGAAGACAGCGGCATGGGCATTGCGCCGGAACATCTGCCCCGCTTATTTGAGCGCTTTTATCGGGTTGAGCACGATCGCAGCAGGGATACAGGCGGCAGTGGCATTGGTCTGGCTTTGGTCTATGAAATTGTCAGGCTCCATCGTGGTCAGGTTGAGGTCGAAAGCGAGCTGGGTAAAGGGACCCGCTTTAAACTGCGCTTTCCGCTCCAGACAAACACAACCGTACAGCTGGGCACAAAAAGCTTCTAAGCAAATTCCTGTCAAGCTCTCACTGAGTTCTCAGTTTTCTCTCACCCTTCTCTCAAGCCTTACACAGGCTGTGCTCAGGGCCTTTGGTTAAGCTGGTGATTAAACCTGGGGTTTCTCGACCCCAGTCACCCAAGTGAAAGGCTTCCAAAGGTTTATTCATTTATGTCTAGTGCGCTTGCGGAACGTTTTCCAAGTCTTAAGGATGCTGATTTAAAGCGCGATGCAATTGCGGGCGTGATCACCGGGCTGATGGGGCTCCCCCTTTCTGTTGGAATCTGCATTATGTCAGATTATCCCATTCAGACAGGTCTGATTACGGTTATCTTTGCTTGTTTAATTGGTTTTGTAACTTCATTGTTTCGTCCTGGTAACTACATCGGTGTGCCCGGTGTCGCTGCTGGTCTGGCTCCGGCTCTGGCTTTAGGCGTGCATACTTTTGGCATGCAGAACATGCCTTTTTTAGTCATGCTCGTAGCTTTGCTTCAGGCTCTGGCCTGGAAGTTTGATATGCAGCGCCTGATTCTGAAGTTTATGCCGGCTTTTATTGTTGAAGGATTATTAGCTGGCATTGGTCTGGGTATTGCCCTAAAGTTTCTGCCTTATACTTTTGAGGCTGATGGCGGTGCTTCGCTGATGAGCCCCGAACACCTGACTGTAATGATTCTTTCGTTGGTCTCGATGATTGGTTTTGTGGTGCTTTATCAGATTTTTCAGAAAAAAATGCCGAGCATTCCCTATATTGCGGTGATTGCATTTGGCGTGATCAGCAATCTGGTCTTTCATCTGCACGTTGTACATATCGAAAAGGTGCCCTTTGGTTTTGCTTTACCGCTGCCTCATTTTGAAGCTCTGCCTCATGCTGGTCAGACACCCATTGCGCTGATTATTGCTGAAATGCTCGGCTACTGCATGATGCTGGCTGCGATTGATATCATCGAGCAGGTGATGAGTAATAAAGCGATTGAAAAACTTGATCCGCTTAAACGCACTTGCGATACGAATAACAGCCTGCTGGCGATCTGGATTGCCAATCTTTTTTCCAGCACCTTTGGCGGTATGACCAATCTTGATGGTCTGGCCAAAAGCACCAGCAACGCCACAGCAGGTGCTTTGAGTAAGCTTTCGCTGCTGTTTGTGGCCAGCACGTTTTCTGTCTGTGTGTTTTTTCCGCAGGTCCTGAGCTATTTGCCAAAATACGCTCTGGCAGTTTTGATGATTTTCTCGGGTTACAAAATGATTGCGGGCCTTAAGCACGTCTTTGATCATCAAGGTCGTTATGCCTCGGTGATGGCGGTGCTCTGCGGTCTGCTGGTCTGGCGCGAGGGCCTCTTTGAAGGCTTGATGGCCGCGCTGGTTCTTCACTATGTGGTTTCCTTTGTTCTGAATCTGATCGGTAAACCCATCACTCATAACAAGGAGCTCGCCATCGAAACGGTCGAATCCTGAGCCCTCGATATCAGGAATTCAGCAAGCTACGGCGCATCCTCTCTGGATGCGCTTTTTTTTATTTTGGGGTTTTTTGGCGATTTTTGGGGCGCTGTGTGTCACATGGTAAGATGATAGCCGTAAATCAAGTGAGAAGAGCCTTTCAGACATGACCAAGTATATTTTTATTACCGGCGGTGTGGTTTCCGGTATCGGCAAAGGAATTGTGGCCTCGTCTCTGGGCCGCC
>CAJYHH010000848.1 GCA_913773825.1 Candidatus Sericytochromatia bacterium
CGTTTCAAAAACTGCTCTTCAGGCAGAATCTGCACTTGAGTCAGGGTCCAGATAAACGCAGGCACAACAACCAAACCACCAAAGCTTTGAAGAAACACGCTCAAGCCAGTCAGCCCTAAGGCCATACCAAGATACATCGGATTACGAGTGTAACGATAAGCGCCTTCAATAACCAATTGTTCAGCTTGATCTGGCTGCATCGGATTGGGTGTGGTTTTGCGCTGCTTAAAATTTCCTAGAGCATAACCAGCTAGGCTAAGTCCCAGCAGCATGATCGGTAAGCCTAACCAACGCCATTGGGCTTTTAATGAATCTGGGCGACGATTTTTAGTTAAAAAAATCAGGCCGCTGCTCAGCAATACGTAAACAAGTGGCGGAATTTTTAGACTAAGAAAAGACAAAGCGGGTTTTGTGGGTTTAGTTTCCAGCTCGGACATAATGGTTCAGTTCCTCTGATTAAGGTCTTTTGAGTGTAGCCTGTTAAACAGATCAGATAAAGCATCTTTAGTATGTCCGGACTTACTGAAGCAAAACAAAATGAGATAGTAACCGCTTTTGCTCCCAAAGATCTCATAATTGATTATGAAATTTTTCACAAATTTCTCATAATTGCTCTATTGGTGAGACTTAGGCAGCCGCCGCCGCGCCGCGGAAGATCTGATTTAACTGTTTCAATTACTAAACTGAATGATTTTTTTTGCTAAAAGCTCTCTGAATCAGAGCTGATCTGTTCATCGAGATTGCTAGCCCTAAGCGTCTGAAACTCTCTGTACATCAAGCTTTGAATCTCGGACAAAAAATCTTTTAAAAACCCCATCCACCCAGGAGAGATTTCTGTCTTTGTTGGTTGGTATGGTTTTAAAGAGTTTTAATACCAAGAGTTTAATATGGTTTCACTTTTTTGAAAGCATTGCTATGACTGCTTTTAAGATATACATCTATGAGAGATTTGGGACTTACTATGAGGGATTTGGGACTTTTAGCTGTGTAAATATGAGATCCTTGGGACTTACTATGAGAAATTTGGGATTTAAGTATGAGGGATTTGGGACTTTGTTCGCTCTGACTATGAGAAATTTGTGACTAGCTTATTTGAATGCTTATTATGAGGGATTTGGGACTTTTGGGAGCAAATTTAAATATGAGAGATTTGGGACTTCTGATTAGTTGGTGATCGCAGATTAGGAATCACAACAAACTATGAGAAATTTGGGAGCATATCTTTTGATGATAATGAACTATGAAATTCATGGACGAGTTTCATAGTCTATGCTAAACTCTCTCAGATGCTTTACCCAGAGTGGTGCCCGTAACCATGCCAAAGAAAAACCTCCCCGAAACAATCAGCCCAACCATTCACGATGAAATTGATGCCAGCCAACGCGGCTTGTATCTCAAGCTGCATAGCGCAGCAATTCACATTGAGAATTCTATGTCTCTGCTAGCGCGTAAATGTTGGCTGCATATGTTGCTAAACGCCTATCACGATCTACCCAACAAAGAGCTCTACCAGATTACCCTCAAAGAGCTCAAAGACCATGTGGGTGAGTCCAAAACCCGCAATAACAAACACATCATCGAGACTCTGCGGGAACTGCGCAAAAAAGACGTGACTTTCAATATCTTTGGCAAAGACGGCAAAACCGAATGGGCTGGCTGTACCAGTCTGATTTCAGAATTTCGCGTCAGCACCGAAAAAGCCGGTGTGCTGCTCTATGCCTTCCCGCCTTTTTTACGTGAACATCTTTACCAGCCCAGTGTCTATGCCAAGCTCAACCTGGCGATTAGCAAACTGTTTCGCAGCAAACACGCGCTAGCGATTTACATGTTTGCGGTTGATTACATCTACCGTGACCGCAACGAAGGCAGTAAAAATCTCAGTATTGGCGATCTACGCCGTTATCTCGGCCTCGAAGAAAGCCAGTATCGTCTTGGTGGCGATATGGTCAGGCTGATGACAGCTGTAGCCAAAGAAATCAACGAAGAGTCGAATATCGACATCACGATTGTGCCTGAAAAGTCTGGCCGCAAGATTGTGGGCTTTAAGTTCAGGATGGGATACAAGCTTGATGTTCTGCCTGTTGAGCCCCAGACTTTGTTACCAGCCGTGTCAATTGAGATGGATATACCTCCCAAAGAAGTTGAGCTGCGTTTTGCTGCTCTTGAGGCTTTTGCCGAGCTACATGATATCGACTTGGATAACCCGACCCTTGAGTTACATCTACGCGCTTTAGCTCAGACTTATGCCTTTGATGATTACCAGGCCTATCTGGAGCTGGTGATGAAAGACATTCAGCGCCGTCTTAAGAAGCCCAACGCTGATGGTATTCAGAGTGTGCCTGGCATCTTTGTGCATTATCTCAACAAACGTCTGCTCAAAGGTCGCTTTGAACGAAGTCGCGAAAAGCTAGTGCAGAAGCAGCAGGCCCGCCAGGCTGAGTATCAAGAGCAACTGGATAAGCTGCTGCGCGATCTCTTCATCAAAGAGCAAGAACAGGCCTTTAAAGCCTATGTTGCCAGCCAGGCCAAGCAAGGTCTGCTGACAGATGATGCTTTTGAAGCTGAACTAAAGGCCTCGTTGCCTGCTCAGTTCCTCAAGCAGTATCTGCGTCGCTTCCAAGGTAAGCTCACCCCAGAGCTGCTTTCTCTGGCGCCTTTGGCTGCTCAACAATTGCTGGGCGCTGGTGCGATCTTTGGTTTTAGTTTTCCAGAGCTGGCTGAATGGCGTGAGCAATATTTGCGCTCAGCTGATGGCTTGGCTCTGATCGAACAATTAGAACAAAGCCCTAAGCCTAAACGCCGGGCAACTGTCTAAAACAGATCCCAAATTTCTCATAGATAATCTTCTAACATTGAGCACGAGTTAGAAAATTCATAATAAATTATGAAAATTTTCATAATTGCTTGTGAGTGATTTCATATTTTAATCATAGTTAGCTTGATTAAAAGGCTGATACTGTCTACTTTTTTACTTTATGGTGTGGTCTACTAGTCCCTTTCAGGACTTCTATGCTTAGCTTTGCTTTACCTGCATGCTGATCGGATGAATGAATAGTCTAAGGCTTTCTTAAATCGCCAAAAATTTAACCAGCATCAACATCATCAGCATCGCTTAGGATGTTGATGATCAATTTAAAAGATTTAAAATACAATTTAAGGGTGAAAAATGCCGATCGCTATAATCCTTTTGCCATGCGCTTTTAAGCGATTTTAAAAAGCCTAAAAGGGCACCATTTTGTGGATCAAGGGGCACTAACTTGTGGACCAAAACCATTCTTTGGGTGACCAAATTGTGGAACAAAAGGGCACCAGAATGTGGATTAAACTCTCAAAGGGGCACTAACTTGTGGATCAAGGCGAATTCTTCTAAAGCCCAAGCATATAAAGCATTTCAGGCGCGTTGTTTTAGTTGCTCTGAATTAAGGGGCACCAGATTGTGGACTAACTTTTAAAAGGGGCACCAAGTTGTGGAGCGTTTGTGTTAATAAGGGCACCATTGATTTGACATCTTGTGCCCTTTTTGTATACTAGATTTATCTGATTCATCAGGTGGGAATCATGAAATTGCCAAAAGACCCCAAAAACAAACAGACCGAAAATCTTACTGCTTTACTGGACCCAGCTGTTGCAAAAGGCTCCAGACAGCAAGATGATCTGCGTTTAGCCGTGGGCTTTTTGGATACAGATAAGCTGACAGAAGTTGCGCCTTATAAATCTTTTGTTGCGCTTGTGAGCTTGACCCGCAGTGAGATTCAAAAACAGCGTAAGTTTTCAATGCCTGTTCGCCAACTGATGGCAGAGCTGGGAGTTGAGCATAACAACTATAAGCGTCTGGAAGAGACAATTGATGCGCTGATGAGTACAATTGTCAATTTTAATGTGCATAAGCAAGACAAAAATCCAGGCTGGAATAAAGCTCAGATTCTGGGCCCTTCCCGCCTGGAAGACGGGCAAATCGAGTTTGAGTTTACTGAGCCGGTTTGGGAAAAATTAAAAGATCCAATTGTTTATGCTTACATCACTCGTAAAGGGACTTATTCATTTACCAGTAAGCACGAAATTGCCCTTTATAATTGGCTGACTTGCATGTTGGTTCCTAGCTACAAAGAAGTTTACTGCTTTGAGAGCCTTGATTATTTACTCAAAGAAGTGCTCTATATCAACCCTCAAGAAACCTCGACCTACAATCGCTTTAAATATCTCAATCAAAAGATTCTTGCCAAATCTATTGAAAAAATTAATCGCCTTACAGGCCTTGAAGTCACTTATGAAGGCCTTAAGCAAATCGATGATGAACAGCTTAAATCTTTGATTCGCTCTGGCAAAAAAGTCGTGACTCATCTCAAACAACCAACTAAGAGCCGTAAGATTAGTTACATTGCTTTAAATGTCCGCCTAAAAGTCGGAGAAACACTGGTTGCTGAATCAACTCCTTTTTCAGCAGAAATCAAAAAAGTGCTTTATCTGCTAAGTCAAGAAGGGCTTGTGCTTGATCAGAAAATTGAGCAGCACTTACGCGAGCTGATTGCTGAACACGGCGAAGCTTATTGTCTTAAAAGTATTAAGCAGATTCTTAAAGACTACAAACCAATCAAGGCTCGTTTGCGCAATCCAGGTGGTTATCTTCGCACCAAGTTGCTGCAGCAAAGTATGTTGGAGCTCGATGATCGAGCTGATGAGAAGTTAGATGGCAATGACCTGGTAGCTCAATACGCCGAGTTGCTCAAAACATCAGCTGAAGCCATCGCCAATCAGCAAGAGATCAGTCAATTTATTATTTATCTGCGGGCCAATTATGCTGAGCATTTAGCCACCCTAAAAACGCTGATGCAGGAGAATCCTGCTTTACGTGCTGCAGCTCGTAATCTCTCGCCAGACGATCCGGTTTTGTTTCTGGCAAAGCCTTCACTCAACTCACTCTTGTATGGTTTTCGCGAGCGTTTTGCTTACAAAACATCAGTAAGTGATACTCAGCAAGTCATGGCCATGCAGCTTGAAGAAGTGATTAAGCGAGTGCGGAATCACACTCCACCTGAGCAGCTTCTGCGCTTACGTGAACAAGCTGCTGCCCAGGGAATGAAGCTAAACGAAGTAGAAGCCCTAGCAATTGATCTGCTTTCAGAGCAATCACAATAAATTTAGTCTTCTGGTGTTGGCCCTGTGAGTTCTTTACCATCTAAACCAAGTAAGGGAATATCAACTTTGTAGTCCAGGCGCTGAAGTTGCTGCAGTCCAAGCTCCAGACAATAATCAACCAGGTCAGTCATGCTAACTCCCGTATATTGATAGTATTCCCTACGAACCTGTTTTATTTCTTGAACACGTTCGCGCGTGACCTGAGTAATCGTCAGAGGACGTTCGATTTGGCCTGCTTCAACAGCAAGTTTTGTGACTGCACCTTTAGCTGCTTTGTAAGTTGTATCGGGATTGCCTTCTAATGCGGTGATGACGCTTTCCTGCATTTGCTTATCGGGCAAATTGTAGAAGTCGAGCAGTTGAGTACGACTATTTTTGATGTCTTGAGGGAGTTTCAAGATACGTTGAACCAGTTCTGGCTTTAACTCAGCAACTTGTTTGTAGTAGAAAAAGGTGCGCCTCGAGATATTTACTGTTTCAGCAATTTGTTCAGCAGACAGTGCACTCAGTGCACTGTCGCGTTTTAAATACTCAGCTAAATGAACAGCTCTTTCCAGTATAGAAAGTTCATTGCGGAACAGATTTTCTGATAGCTCTAATCTGATGAGATGGTCCTGGTCACGAATATTAGTTAATAACCTGGCCGGAATAGTTTGCCAGCGCAGTCGTTTACAAACTTCGAGCCGATGTTGTCCTGCAATTAAGACATGTTCACCTTCAAATCGAGCAACTACGGGAGGCTGCAGCAGTCCATCCTTTTTGATGCTGTAACTTAAATCGCCAAGTTTCTCTTCATTGAGTTCACGAACACGATGTCGGATTTGAATTTCTGTAATGGGGAGAATCGCCAACTCAGCTGAAGCTAATTCATCAGCCATACCTGGCAACATAGGTTCACTAGATCTTCCTGGTAAAAGCACAGCATTTGGTTTTACTGACACTATTGTTTTAGAAGCTTTTGGACGATCTGCCATGAGACACTCCAGCTTTTTTATATATGTATATATTATATCAGGACTTAATAGAGAGCTTGAGAGTTAATTTCTCCAGTACTCATTACAAGCGGCTTTTAAAGAAACGATTCTCACAGCTTTAAGCAGAACACTATCCAACTCAAGCTGCCGAATAACAATTTCAATGCTTGCTCTTATGTTAGCTACTGGGTAAGATAAGAGCGCATGAATAAAAGTAAATTGGCAGCAGCTAGGTCTCACCGTAAAGCATTGGAAAATGTCCCGATAAACGGCAGCGATGAATTGATTTCGTGGGAAGAAGCAGAGTGGACCCGTGAAGCTCTCGGTATGAGTAAGACAGATTTTGCTCAGATGCTAGGCGTCAATCTATCCGTTGTCTATTTGGGCCAAAGTTATCCCGATAATTTCTTGAAACCTCAAGAAGCACTATTATTACGCTTAGGCGTTAATCGACGCCAATCCCGCCATAGTTAAATATCTTTGTCTCAAGCTCGTCAGCTATGTTCTCTGTCTGTTTAATTCATCCTTTGACTATTTGAGCGTAGGCATTTCCTTTACCTTCAATAATGAATCTTATTGAAGGTAAAGGAAATAGGCTAAAATCCTGTTATTTCGCCGTTCTGGTATTTAGGCTTTAAAGTTTAGCTAAATACACATTCAATAATTTGTTTGCGATTTTCTGAAAACATACAATAACTCGACTCATTCATCTAGCAATCTAAGCAGGCCGAGGGAACCTTGCAATGGCTAAGAAAGCTGTTAGTGATCTCGATGAAATCTGCCTTAGAGATATGTGCCATTGCTTTAGTCTCTGAACTTCAGCCGGACTACCCTGACCCAAAACCTTAGTCAGCAGCCTGATCAAAACGGCCCACCGCTAGATTCTGTTTTCTGAATACCTGCCGCGTTTGAGGGAGTTGCAGATTCAAGACCGTAAGTTATTGGAAATTGCCGCATTTCTTGCAAACATGGCTCTGGCCATGCTCAATAAACCCAAACTGTATTCATAAACCTCATGAGCCCTGATGATTGAGAATTTTACTTTTTTAATTTTTAGTATTTACTGAAAATTCAGAAATATCGTATGCTGTTCTTCGGAGGTCATCAAGATGGAAACAGATCAAACAGACAGCGCAAAGGCTAATTATATCGAAGCTATGGGCCAGCTGATGACGAGTTATGGCCTGCCCCGCATCAGCGGCCGCGTCCTGGCCGCTCTGCTGCTTTCAGATCCGCCCGAGCAAACGGCCGAGCAGCTTGCTGAACAGCTTAAAGCCAGCCGCAGCGCCCTCAGTGGCGCCCTCCAGCTTTTAGAGCGTCTGGGCTATGTCGAGCGCATTCATCGGGCTGGGGTTCGTAAAGAATTTTTCTGTTATCGCCGGGATATCTGGCCAGAACTCTTTCAGCAACAGTTCCAGGCAATTAAGCGCTTTCGCGAGCTCGCTGAGCAAGGCCTCGATCTCATGCATGAAGCGCCTAAACCAGCAAGAGCCGCCCTCGAAGGCATGTATGCCTTCTATCATTTCTGGGAGCAGGAACAACCCGATATTCTGGCTCGCTGGCAAGCCCAGCAGAAGGCCGCTAAAAAGCCTGGGCGGAGACTCAAATGAAGCTACTGCTATTGGCACTCGGCACCCGCGGAGACATCCAGCCTTTTGTCGCCCTCGGCAAAACCCTGCAGGACAGAGGCCATTCGGTCAGGGTCTGCGCCAATCAAGGGTATCAAGGCTTCATCGAAAGTCATGGTCTCGACTATGCTTTTATGAGCAACAAGCTGCTGGATCTGGCCTCCAATCAGAATGCCCAGTCCGAAAACTGGAAAACCGCCCTCAATCGCATCAAGGCCTTCAAGCCAATTTTTGCCGACTTGCTCAAGGAACAATGGCAAGCGGCCCAGGGCTGTGAAGCCATCATTTATCATCCCCAGGCCATCGGAGGCTATCATATCGCCGAAGCTCTCGGCATTCCAGGTATTATGGCTGACCCTTTGCCGATGTATGTACCAACCGGAGAATTTCCCCAACTGGTGATACCGGATATCGGCCTGGGCAAAGGCTTTAACCGCTGGAGCTATCGATTTTTGAGCCGAATGCTCAATCTGACTTACGGAGGCGTTGTCAACCACTGGCGCAAACAGACCCTCGGTCTACAACCCCTTAAAGCCGGCGCAAGCCCGCTGGTGCGGGCTGACGGTCGCCCGGTGCCGGCACTGCATGCCTTTAGCCCCGCCGTGATTCCGCGTCCGGAAGACTGGCCTGCGACCGCGCATGTGACGGGATACTGGTTTCTGGATGCGGATGAACATTGGCAGCCCTCACCGGAGCTACAGGCTTTTCTTGAAGCTGGCCCACCTCCGGTTTATATCGGTTTCGGGAGTCTAGCTGAAGTTAAGCAATCTGCCTGTTCTTGAAATAGTCAGGGATAGGCGGATCGTCATCGCCCAACATGACAGTTGACCTGAGTTTGTAGATGGTCGTGGGCTCTGAAGCATTTAATCGTGCGGTTTCCCAAGTCATGAAACTGAGCAAGCCCGTGGCCAGATAACGGATGTAAGCTGCCTCTGAGCGGAGTTGACAGTACCCCCAGTGACAACACTGCTTCAGCACACGGAACACCTCCTCGATGCTGGCCCGCTTTCCGTACCAAGCCAGGATTGTGTCCGCCAGCCAAGTCACCCGATTACAGAGCCAGAATTTGCCGGCCCGTCGAATCGCTCGCACCTTGAGGCCATTCTTGAGCTGTCCGACGTCGGTCCAGAAGCCCTGCCGTTTAAATTGCCAGAGACGTTTGTCTTCAAACGTAATCGATCTCGGTGCCCGGCAG
>CAJYHH010000849.1 GCA_913773825.1 Candidatus Sericytochromatia bacterium
TCGCTCTGCCTTCACAGTATGGTGACGGCTACGGCGTCGTCGGTCTCGACCTGATGTTCCTGCGCGAATCCTTCCCGATCCGCCTGGGCGTGCATGCCATGAGCTACCTCAATGACAACATGCTCAACTTCAGCACCGCCAGCCGTAAAGAAATCTCCGGCGTTCTCGACCTCGGTTGGAACAAGAACTTCGGTGTTACCATCGGCGTCAACAAATCGTTCATCGGCTACGATCGTCACTCGATCGGTCTGCTGTTCAACGATCTCGGCGGCAGCGGCTTCGACATCCAGCTTGGTACCAACCTGGCTACTCGTGGTCTCTTCAACGTAGGTGACCTGGCTGCCGGCAACGCTGGTCTGGCCATCGGCATCCCCTTCATGAAAGCTAGCGCTCCTGGCAAAGCCAGCCTGAAACTGATTCTGGCTGCTCGTCAGTCCTTCGGCGACACCTTCGGCGCTTCAACCGCCGCTGGCGCTCCCAACCAGCAGTTCAAAGACTCCGGTCTGACTGTTTCGCTGCCTTTCCTGAACGTTGCTGACACTCCGCTCAACATCAAAGCTGAATACAGCATGCTGATGGCTGACGCTCTGTGGCAGTTCCGTCCCGTCGCTCATGACGTTTCCGTCGTAACCAGCTACAACTTCTAATTCATCATTAGCAAGTTGAGTTAAGACAAAGATTAAGCCCCCGTAAGGGGGCTTTTTCTTTGGGCGAATTGTGTCTTTTTAGTCATTAAAAGAGCCCAAACTGATTTCTAACTATCAGTTTGGGTTCTTGAATATTTAGTCTTTAAATTTTGCGGCAGTAACTAAACAACTCAATTAAGCACTAAATCTCGCAGATAAAAAGCGCTGTCTGAACGGTCTCAAAACCATGACTTACCATCTCAGCAGCGGATTTGGGCTCAGCAGCCCCCCTCAACGTCAAAGGGAAAAGATTGATAATAGGGCGGTTGAGGCAGATCCAGCAGACTTTCTTTGTAAAGCTGCTCAAGACTCTGGGTCTCGCCAGAGATAGATTGACGGTCAATTAAAAACACATCCATATCGTACATACGTAAAATAACGTAGTTATAGCGTTCACAGAGTGCAGCCAGCATCACCAGACTCTGGCCGTAAAAACGAGTATTCAGATCAAGCTGAAATCCAGAATCATATTTAACAGCAAATTGAACCGGCGGAGGAATCACTTCATTAATCTCTGCGCAGATCACGCTTGGCCGGTATTCTGCAAGCAGAGCTTCCAGTACCAAATAATCCTAGCTGTCGATATCCAGGCTTAAGAGTTCAAAATTTGGGGGTACGTCAGCTGAGCGCAGCAGACTACAGACATTATGAGGTGTAACTTTTTGCCGGCTTAGACTCACGTCTTCAAACATCCGATAAATATGCGCCAGACCTGAAAAACGTCCTGCATCACACTCAACCGCTAAACCTTTCCAGCCTTTTTGAAAAAACGGAAAGGTATGAGAATAATTCAGCCCGTCATAAGCACCAATATCCACACAGAAGCCTTTTTCACTTACCGACTGTCCATGAACTCAGCCAGATACTCATATGAGGTGAAGGCTAAAAATGTAATTGAGTCTGGCTTTCAACCCGTATTTCTTGTAGGCCCTGATTGGCAATCGCATAAGGTTCTGACTGATTAAAATGAGCCAGAGTATATTCCGCACCTGGATACAAAGACAGACGATCGTTTTCGTTTAAAGCAAAGCGATAAAGATCCTTTTCGCCAGAAATAAGCTTCATCTCATTAATCCACCTGATTACGGCCCTGTGCTTTCGCCCGATAGAGAGCCTGATCAGCCTGACGCAGAATCTGGCTGCTGTCAGAAATCTCACCGGGATAACCTGATGCTGCACCCAGGCTCACAGTTACCCAAGGGCCGACATCTGATTCAACATGGCTAAGGCGTAATTCTTCTACTCGAATGCGAATCTGTTCAGCAATTAATTTCACTTCATCCAGATCAGCTCCAGGCAAAATCACGGCAAATTCTTCACCCCCATAACGGGCAGAAAACAAGCCAGACTCAGCCCCAGGCAGACAAGCCGCAACCGCTTGCAAACACTGGTCGCCAACCTGATGGCCATAAGCGTCGTTATAGCGCTTAAAATAATCAATGTCCATCATGATAATGCCTAAGGGTTTACGCAAACTGTAGCAATTTAACCATTCATCATGCAGCTTTTTATCAAATGCCCGACGATTGTAAGAGCCTGTAAGCGAATCAAGATAAGTCGCTCGCTCTGACTGGGCCTGACGCTGAATCAGACTTTGGGTTAATTCAAGTAATTCCTGCTCATGTTCACGGCGGCGATCCATTTCTTGCTTAAGGCGCAGCACTGAGCGTAATCGCGCACGTAGCTCAACAATGCTAAACGGCTTACTAATATAATCAATGGCACCAGCATTAAACGCTTCTTCAAGCTTGGCGTCATCCCGAATCGATGTCAGCATGACAATTGGAATATCAGCAAAAGCCTGTTGAGCTAAAACCTGGCGACAGCCTTCAATGCCATCCACTTCAGGCATCACAATATCCATTAAAATCAAATCAACCGGCTGGCCGCGAAACCAGCTCAATTCAAGATAAGTCATGAGTTCAGCTACAGAAGCAACGCTGCCAACTGAACCTAAATCAAGACTTTCAATTGCACATAGGTTTAGCTGACGAATGGCATCATCGTCGTCCACCAAAACCAGATGGGGTGTCACAGGCATGCAGGCTTCCTCTTAGCGGATGATGCCTTCATTTTACAGGCCAAAAGCCAGCTTCGCCTAGGTAACGCCTGTGAGAGCTTATTTAAGCGCAACCCATTTAGTTTTAGCGTGAAACACAGTTGCGACCCGCACTTTTAGCCCGATAAAGCGCTTCATCAGCAGCCGCAATCAGACTACTGCTGTCTGGGTAATCCCCTGGCATCAGGCTTGCAACGCCTAAACTAGCCGTCAGCTTAATTCGCTGATCATCAGGCTGGCTGGATTCAATCTGATAACGAATCGCTTCAGCCTGTTGCTCAACACCCTGCAAAGATTCACCCGGCACAATGACAACAAACTCTTCTCCGCCATAACGAGCAGAAAAGAAACCCGTTTCGGGCCCCGGCAGCGCTCTGGCAATCAACTTTAAACATTCATCACCAGCCAGATGCCCAAACTGATCATTACACTGCTTAAAATGATCAACATCCAGCATAATCAAGGCCAGTGGCTTTTGCGCAATATAGCAGCTAATCCATTCATCCTGAAGTTTTTTGTCAAATGCCCGGCGGTTATAGATACCGGTGAGAGTATCCTGAAACAGGGACTCTTCAGCATGAATCTGACGGGCAATCAGGGCCTGAGACAGTTTAAGCAGATCCTTTTCACGCTCTTTACGTCGGTCTGTTTCTTGTTTTAAGCGCAAAGCAGAGCGCATCCGCGCCCGCAGCTCGATTTCATTAAAAGGTTTAATCACATAATCATTAGCGCCAGCTTGAAAAGCACTTTCAAGAATGTCTTGATCGGTCATCGAAGTCAGCATAATAATCGGCGTATCGCTAAAAGCTTCCTGGGCGCGAACCAGTTGTGTGCCTTCAATCCCGTTCATTTCAGGCATCACAATATCCATCAGAATCAGGTCTACAGGCCGACCCTGGCGTAGACTGCTCGCCAGATACTCCATTAGCTCAGCCACAGAATACACGCCGTGGATATTTTTCCAGCCGATTTCTTTGACCCACCAAAGATTGACGGTCATCAGACTTTCTTCGTCTTCGACCAGCACCACATGTGCTGCTTCAGATTGATTTAACATGGTTACCCCTAAGAGCAGTTGGCGATTTTTACTTCACCATTAGCGATTAGCTCAAAACTATCTTATTAGCCATTTTACCGGCCCTGATCAACATCGCCTATCCCTAAACAGCCCAGCTCTCGCTTGAACTGCAGGCATAAAATCAATAAAGGGCTTTATAGCAATCCGAGCTGTCCACCAGCCCATTCTCTAAAACGCTGTTTGAGCACGTCTAATGATTCAACCACGTATAAAATCGGCTGAATATGCCAGACTTCGTATTCTTGTTCAGCCATTGACTCTGGCTCAAAAACGCGACGCTCAACTTTATTGCCAAAGGCACTTAAGACTTCGCGATAAGACGAGACAATCCCGTTTCCGTAAATGCGAGGCTGATTGTTTTCTAACAAAAGGCCAAACTCAACTGTAAACCAGTGAAAACGCTCAAGTCGACGCCGATCAGCGCCCTTGGCGTTCAGTGAAGCCCGACCGTATTCCTGATAAAAATCAGCAAAGTCAGGGTCTGTAATCATGGGCAGATGACCAAAAATATCGTGAAAACAGTCAGGTGCTGGCGTATAGTCCATTTCTTCTGGGCCACGAATATAGTCTGTCGAAGGAAACACGCGTTCCGATAGCGCTTTAAAAAAGTCTTGCTCATGCAGCAAACCCGGCGTGCGCGCTACGCGCCAGCCCGTCAGTTTTTCAAGCTTGCTGCTGAGCTCAGCCAGTCCCGGAATGCGGTCTTGAGGCAGATTAAGATGCTCAAGCCCTTCTAAATATTCGCGAGAGGCCCGACCGGGCAATAGCTCACGCTGGCGCTTAAATAAAGTCGCCCAGATTTGATGTTCTTCAGCTGTATAGTCCGGCGTAACGATTTCATCCCCTACAGGTAAAGGCGCATCGAGTTGAACGGGGATGCAGCGTGGATCTTTGCCTTCTAATCCAGCACGCTCATAAGCAGACAGCTCAGAAAAATCATCTTCAGCTCCGTTAGGACTTGTTGAGGCGGGCATCATGGCAGGCCTCCTTTTTATATGTAAAGCAGTAATTGCTATCATCATAACAAAGCGGCACTTGGGTCGTGGGCTTAGCGAAGCAAAGCTTCGCGTTATGAGTTGTGAGTTCTGGGTTCTGAGTTTAAGACAAAAAACACAAAACTGAATTTTATTGCTTTTCTTAAAACCCATCACCCACCCCCATTACCCAACACTCTAAATTCCTACAGCGCGTCAACACGGCGTGTTATACTGCCTGGGCATTTAAATGCTCAATCATCCCTATATTCCTGTAAGGAGCCCTGTTTCATGGTTGATTTTTCACTCTCTGAAGACCAAAAAGAGTTTCAGAAACTGGCCCGTGACTTCGCTCAAAAAGAAGTTGCACCCGCTGCCGCTCACTACGACGAGACGGCTGAATACCCCCACGACATCATCAAAAAGGCCTGGGAAGCTGGCCTGATGAACAACCATGTGCCCGAGGAATTTGGCGGCAACGGCCTGCACACCCTCGACGGCTGCATCATCGGTGAAGAAATCTCTGCGGCTTGTACTGGTATCGGCACAGCTATGGAAGCCAATATGCTTGCAGAGTGCCCCGTGCTGGTTGCTGGCACCCACGACCAGAAAAAAGACTTCCTTGGCCGCATGATTGATGCGCCTCTGCTGGCCGCTTACTGCGTAACTGAACCCGATGCTGGTTCAGACGTTCAGGGCATCCGCACCACCGCTAAAAAAGTCGGCGATGAATATATCATCAACGGCAGCAAAATGTGGATCACCAATGCTTCTGTGGCCAACTGGTTCTTTGTTCTGGCTTATACCGACAAAGAAGCTGGCGTACGCGGCATGAGTGCGTTTTTAGTTGAAGCCAACTCACCTGGTATTACCGTCGGCAAAAAAGAAATGAACATGGGTCAGCGCTGTTCTGATACCCGTGGCATTACCTTTGAAAACGTCAAAGTGCCGGCCAAAAACCTGCTGGGCGCTGAAGGCCAGGGCTTTAAAATTGCCATGGCCGCTTTTGACCTTTCTCGCCCGATCGTAGCTGCAGCTGCAGTAGGCCTAGCCCGTGGCGCTATGGAGCAGGCAATTCAGTACGCTGGTGCTCGCCGCACCTTCGGCAAACCGATCGCTGCTCACCAGGCTGTCAGCTTTATGATCGCTGACATGGCCAAAGACATCGAAGCAGCTCGTCTGCTGGTCTGGCATTCTGCCTGGCTGATCGATCAGGGCCAGCGCAACACCAAACATGCGGCCATGGCCAAATGTTTTGCTGCAGACACCGCCATGCGCGTTGCCACTGACGCTGTCCAGATCTTTGGCGGTAATGGCTACAGCAAAGAATACCCGGTTGAAAAACTGATGCGTGACGCTAAGATCTTCCAGATCTACGAAGGCACCAGCCAGATTCAGCGCGTGATTATCGCCAAGGAAATCTTCGATCGCAATCGCTGATTCCCCGCGCTAAAGCGCGAGACCCGATATAATTCAAGGGAGCCTAATAGGCTCCCTTTTATATTTATATATCTGTTTTTAAAGCTTTAAACACTGATGATTGCAGCGCTTGGCACATTTTAAATAAATAAGCTGCAAAAGAGAAAGGTCCCGCCTGTGAATACCGTCATCAACGCTCAGACACTTAGCGAATTGCTCGCTCCCGATCAATCAGATATGCTGGGTCTGGTCACACGCTCCCCTGAGCGTGGCCGCCGCAACTACGCAATTGGTCAAACTCTTAACCTCAATCAAGACTTCTTTAACGGTATCCATCAGCTGCTGTTTTGCGGCATGGGCGGATCTGGCAGCAGCGGTGACCTGATTCAAGCTCTCGGTGGTCGCTTGCCCGTAATGGTGTGCAAAAGCCCTGTATTGCCCGCCTGGGTAGGGCCCGAAACCTTAGTAATTGCCACAAGCTATTCTGGCAACACATTTGAAACCCTGGCCTGTGTCGATCAAGCTCTGAGTCGCGGCGCTCGTATTCTGGCGCTGAGCTCAGGCGGTTCACTGACTGAAAAAGCCCAGAAACATGATTTTCCGCTGATTGCCATTGAAGGCGGCCTGCCGCCGCGCTCCGCGCTTTTTGATATGTTCTTTGCCCTCTTAGGGGCTCTGACGCCTTGTCAGGCCTTGGGCTTAAAATCAAATGAAATAGAAGCCTGTCTGAATCAACTTGATCAGCTCTCGCAAGCCTGGAGTCTAAGTGAAAACCAGCCTGAGCCCGAAGCCCTGAGCCTGGCCCGCCGTCTGCAAAACACCGATATACGCCTTTGGGGTTCTGACTTTTTAGGCGCAGCCGTTGCCCTACGCTGGAAAAATCAGCTAAGCGAAAACGCTAAAGTACTGGCCAATGTTTCACAACTGCCAGAGCTCAACCATAACGAAATTGTGCCAATGTGTGCCGGTCATCATAGCGACAGACGTTTGCTTTATTTTACCCTGGAGAGCGAGATTCCCGCAGGTGATGCCGTTTCACTCGATCTGGTCAAACCCCATCTACAGGCTGTTGAAAGCTTTACAGCCCAAGGCTCAAGCCTGCTGGAGAACCTGCTTTATTTTATCTATCTGGGAGATTTTACCAGCGTGTACCTCGCTCTGATTCAGGGTGTTGATCCAACCCCCATTGCCGCCATTAATGAACTCAAACGGCGGATGAGCTCATGACCCCTCGTTTTGAAGCCAACGGCTGGCAAGCTGTCGTTGCAGATCAGTTTACTTTTCCCAATTTGCGACTGGTCACCCAGGCAATCGTCAATCATATCCGCCGTTTGCAAACCCTGATCGACAATTTCCCGCCCAGACTCGTGATCGGTTATGACAACCGCTTTATGGGTCAGCATTTTGCAGAAGTCGCTGCTGAAGTGATTCTGCAAAACGGGCTGGATGTGTATATCATGGATCGGTCCGCCCCAACGCCTGTGATCAGCTGGATGATTTCTAATCTGGTCACCACTGGCGCGATTGTGATTACAGCAGGCGACGAGCCTTTTCAATACAATGGCGTCAAGTTTATTACTTCGCGAATGGCAATTGCCCCCGAAGACACCACCAGCGATATCGAAGACGAACTTGCCCAACTGGCTCAGCTCAGTCATCCACTTAAAGTCATGCCGATGGCTGGTGACAAAGAAATTCACAATCCTAAACCGGCTTATTTTCGCCAGGTTGAGCGCTTTGTTGACTTAGAACTGATTGCCGGAATTAGCGAACAGGTCACGGTTGATTATTTACACGGGATTGCATCAGGCTATCTGCGTGAAATTCTGCGTCCCAGCGGTGGTCAGATTACTGAACTACAAAATAGCCCTTTAGCCGATTTTGGCGGCGTGATTCCGGGGATTCTGGCAGATAATCTGCTTGAGCTTCAGCATCAGGTACGCAACACCAAAGGACCTTTGGCGATGGGTTTAGCAATTGACGGGGATGCCAGTCATTTACAAGTGGTAGATGAAACCGGTGAACTTGTCAGCCATGAAGACATTTTTGGCCTGCTGCTTGATTATTTATTGGTCAATAAAGGTCTAGAAGGTGGCTTGATTAAAACCAGCCGCCGCCATGACTTTGCTGAAGACGTGGCCAAACTTCACAATGTACCCGTGACTTATGCCCTGACCAGTGACTTTAGAGTAATCACCACCAATATGGTTCAGGAACTGGCGTTACTGGCCAGTGATGGTCTCGGTGGCTATGCTTTTGACGGCCATATTATGGAGCGCGATGCGCTGCTCACTTCACTTTTGTTAATGGAAACTCTGGCTGTACGCCAAAAGCCCTTAAGCGTTCAGCTTAAAGAACTCCGCAGCCGACTTTAACACTTTAGAGCAATCAACACCCTCACAGCAAAACAGCCCGCCGTTTGGCGGGCTGTTGACTTAGGAAACTTTTACAGAAAACTTAAAACAGCTAAACGCTATTTTTTGTCTTCTTTGTTTTGGTAGTAGGCGTAAGCGCCAGCACCACCAGCAACAGCCACTGCGCCCAAGGTCAGGAAGGGATTTTTGACCACAAAGTTAGCAACAGGAGCTGCGACTTTATCGCCTAAGAATTCCAGTGACTTAGAACCAAATGTATCTAATACCGGAATGCCTAAGGAGTGACCCAGCAAAGCGGCAGAGCCTGCAGCACTGGCAAAGGACAGACTGGC
>CAJYHH010000850.1 GCA_913773825.1 Candidatus Sericytochromatia bacterium
GATCTCTTCATCAAAATCAGGCAGTGCTGTTGCAAAGCCAACCCGTTTGCCCTGATCTTCGTCATGCGGAAAGACCCACTCGATGGTATAACGGGCGCCATGTGGGGTTTTTGAGTATTGCTCTAAAGCATAAGATAAAGCGTTCCAAAGCGTACTTTTGGCTGAACCATTGGGGCCCAGCAGCAAAATCATTTTGGTGTTGTCACGGCATAAAGTCGTCAGAATTTCATAAAGGCGGGCTTGAACCGCGCCGTGACCCACCAGATGTTCATCTAATTTGTCGCTGAGCTGTAAGGCTTTAAGCCAAGTATAGCGGCGCTCAAAACGGGTTTCGTGCTCAATCCCATAATATTCCAGACAGTCTTTAATGTACTGAGGGGCAGAGCGGATCAGATGGGGCTGAAAGCCCATCAACTCTTTCCACTCGCTGAGAGAGAGAATAGCCTTGTCCAGGAGTTGTGTGACGCGATCGTTGTCTTGCATGTAAGCTCCTCGTGTCTGGGTCTCGTATCTGGATCTTGAGTCTGGATTCAGATTCCATCATAGCGCCCGATGGACAAAATCAGCAATTTGGAACGGCTCTAGCCGCCTCTTTTCTGGACGCCGATTTCGACAACATAGTGCGTCGCTTCTACTCCCATTAAGGCTACGTTTAGCAATTCCTCACCACGGGCCAACTCTTGCTGCACATAGGCTTTGAGGGTTTCAGCTGTCAGCGGTTGATTGCGCCGGGGAATATTGACCTGGCGGGTATAAATTTTTTGCTGTTTCATAAACGGAATCTTTCGCTGTCTTTGCCTGATTAGGTCCTTTGGAACCCTGGACAATATTGTAGCAGGCCCGGCAAAACCACGATGTGAGTGTTCTTATAAACTTTCATCGGGCTCTTTACCGCTTTTTTAGCTGCTTTTCTTTATTGTAGTCTCAGACGCAGAAAGATTCTGTTCAAACAACAGAACCTGACGCAACAAGCTGAAATGTGGGGCATCTATGAAAAACACACCTCTGAATCAAATGACTCAAAAACAGACTCAAAAACAGATTGGTAAAAAATCCAGTCTTAAACAGGCGCTTTGTGTCGGCTCGGTCTTTAGCATCATGGGCCTGAGCGTCTTAAGCGGAGCCGCGCTGGCTCAGACGGGTGGGGTTGGAACACCTGGCTTTTCTAATCCAACTGCCCCTCAAGTGGTGCCCAATGTCCAGCCCAATACCGGCCAGGATACGGTTCCCAATGTAACGCCTTATACCGGACAGGGTGCTGTTCCCAACGTTCAGCCCAACACTGGACAGGATTTTTTCTACAATAACCCTGGCTATACGACCCCCAATACCAACAACACAGGCAGCTTCAATACCGCGCAAAGCCGACCCTTCCCTGAAAGCTCAGGTATGAATACCCGGCCCAACGATATGGCCAGACCCGCTTCACCGGGAGTGCCGGGTTCATCATCTAACGAAGGTCAACGTCCAGGTTATGTGCCGTCTCTCCCCACGAATCAATCCTATACCCAGCAAGCACAACCGAATACCCAGGCTAACCAGCAAAATACTCAGACAAGATCCAATACTCAAACAAATACCCAAACTAACGCTAATCAGCAGCCCAATTCCTCTAGCACTCAGGCGCCTTTGCAAACACCGATGCCTAGCATGATCACGGCCCCAGGGTCCAATGTGCGGATTAACGGCGGTGATTCCCAACCCGAAATTAATATCGTTACACCTTCGGCAGCTCCTTCAGTGATGGATGCAGACGATCCGCTAGGCCGTGATGAGGTTTATCAGCAGTTAACCGTCAATGAAGTGGATGACGCCAATGATGCAGATGCTCTGTCTGTAGCGGGTATTCCGCTCTGGGCAATGTGGAGCAGTCTGGCCATTCTATTAGCTGGCTTTGCGGCATTTGCTACCTGGTGGGTGATGAAAAACCGTCAGGAAACCCCCTACGAAAAACTCTAGGAGACCTTTTATGAGTGCTTTACATACGCTGAATAAAAAGCTTCTGGTGCTGCCTTTGTTAGGTGTGATGGCGCAGCCTGGGCTGGCCCAGGTACCGGGTACACATATCTCAGATGACCGTTTTGTGATTGAAAACCGCATGCTTAATCAGTCAGATGTGCAGATAAACAGCCAGACGGTTCCTGCTTCAGTTACAAAAACCAAAAAAACTGAGGCAACTCAGACAGTTAATCAAAGCACACTGCCTCCTGAAAAAGCGTCTGTGGTAACGGATGCGCAATTGCCGTCTGCTGCCGATCTGACGATGTCAGACACGCTCGCAGATAAAGCCGTTGATAGCAATGACCGGGATGATGCTGATGTTTCGATGTTTAGCAATCTGTATTTATCGCTGGCGGTGCTGATGTTAATGGGCGCAGCGGTGTTGGCGGTTTATATTCTGATGAATCGGCGTCAGCTCTGGTACGGCAGCCGCTACTAAAGCGGGTTAACAATTTCTCGGGTGAATAATTTTTATTTTGCAAAGCGCTGGCTGAAAAGCCAGCGCTTTTGGGGCTTGGTAAGTATAATCTGCGCGTGTAAGGGGGGGCTGTGGTACCCTTAAGAGCAAAGAACTCACCAAGAGGCAATCCATGATCAAAACAGGTCTATTTACCTCCGAATCTGTCAGCGAAGGCCATCCTGACAAACTTTGCGATCAGCTCTCAGATGCTGTACTCGACGCCATTTTAAAAGATGACCCTGAAGCCCGTGTCGCTTGCGAATGCCTGACAACAACGGGTTTAGTTGTTGTCACCGGTGAAATCACCACCAAAACTTATGTGGACATCCCTCAATTAGCGCGGCAGGTTGTGCTTGATATTGGCTATGATCACGCTGATATGGGCTTTGATGGCAATAGTTGTTCAGTTGTTACAACGATTAATCGCCAGTCGCCTGATATTGCATCTGCGGTTAATACGGCTTTAGAAGTCCGTGCTCAGGCCGGTGACGAAGATTTATTTGACCGAATCGGTGCTGGTGACCAGGGTCTGATGTTTGG
>CAJYHH010000851.1 GCA_913773825.1 Candidatus Sericytochromatia bacterium
AAAGAAGCAGACCACGCTCAGGCTCTAGTAGCCGGTTTACTCGAGCAAAGTGGTCAACGTGCAGAAGCGGTTGCGGCTGAATATTTAGCCGGGCATCCTGAACTGGCATCACGAATCCAGACGTTAACGGGGCAAGGCATAGATATTCTTAGCGAACAGACTTTTCGCAGTCGTCGTAAACTCGAAAGTTTGCTGCGCGACATTCAGCGCCGCATCACGCTAATGCTTGAATCAACTTTACGCACTGAACTTGAACCTGTTTTTAGCCAAGCGGCCGGGTTATCGGGTACAGGGCTTAAAAGCCAGATAATTATGGCCCTTGAAAATGGCCTTAAACAAAGTCTTCCTGAGCTTTCAAACCATTGCCGTCCTGAACTGACTGCCATGTTAACTGAACTCAGTCAGGGTATTGAAGCTCATCAGGCTACACTTAGCCAGATCCTTCGTGAACAACTTGACGCGATCTGTTCAAGCACGCCTCAAACTTAATCTTAGAGTTTTTAAATTTTGCTGAATTTATGCTTTTTTATTAGCATATACTTAAATATTTATACCTTCTAAATAAGCTCAACGCTAAGATAATCATCAAGCAAACAAAGCAACTGTCTCTTGTTTGCCTCTACGCCAACACAACAACGGGTGACTCTGGTAGCCAGGATCTTAGCGTCCTTGCTACCTTTTTCTTTTTTTGCATAACTTGCCCCTGAGCTAAGCAGACGACATAATAGAGGCACATCACAGGCTCACATCGTCACAAGAGGTAGTCACCATGAAACCGCGAGCTTTATCAATCATCTATATTCTTTTTACGCTCTCCGGTTTCGCCGGTTTGATTTATGAATCACTTTGGAGCCGATATTTAAAACTTTTACTCGGCCACTCTTCATATGGCCAGATTTTAACGCTGATGATTTATATGGGCGGCCTGGGGGTTGGCTCCTGGATTGGGGGCCGAATGGCCCCAAAAATGAAGCAGCCGCTGCTGCTTTATGCAGGGGCCGAAGCGCTAATCGGTGTAGGAGGGCTGATTTATCACGCTCTTTATCAAAGCGGCAATCAATTACTTTATCAACTAATCAGTCAATTTCAGCCTCCTGCCTCAAGTCTGCCAATCATTAAAACCATTATGGCCTGCCTTTTAACTTCTCCTTGGGCCATTCTGCTTGGGGTGACCTTCCCCGCGCTGGCGATTGCGCTGATGCGGATGAGCGGTGATCAAGGTCGCTTTTCGCTCCCGCTGCTTTATTTTACAAATTCACTCGGCGGCGCAATTGGTATTCTGTCGGCTTCTTATGCTTTGATTCCAGCTTATGGCACCATTGGGACTTTGACTTTGGCTGGTGTAATTAATATTTTGCTAGCGGGTAGTTTTTATCTGCTGGCCCGTTCTCAGTCTGATTCAGATAAGATTCAACTTGAGGGTCAGACAACGGACCCATCAGAGACACCTGTTCTGTCAAGTAAGCTTCC
>CAJYHH010000852.1 GCA_913773825.1 Candidatus Sericytochromatia bacterium
CTTCATCTTTCAGAATCAGCTGTAAATTACGCGCCAGACGGCGAGCAAAATCATCACTTGGTCCAGAGGCTTCGTTATAGCTGCCGGTGGTCAGAATATCTGCGCCACCTAACACAGCAGCCAAAGCGCCGACTGTCTGACGCAGGAAATTATTATAAGGGTCCAGACGCGTCAACCACAGGTGTGAGGTGCGGACATGCAGCTGCAGGTGGGCATCAGGGCAGCCATAGGCTTGAGCAATGCGCCTGAACAAGACGCGGGCGGCTCTAAATTTAGCCAGTTCGTTAAAAAAGCTGACGCCAGCTCCCAGACGCAGGCTTATCTGATTGAGGCTGACTTGCGGTGAATAGCCCCGGTCAGCTAATTGCTGGATCTGTTCAACCAGGGCTGCCATGGCACAGGCCAGCTCATCCACGGCATGAGCGCCCGCTTCGTGATACACCAGCGCATCAATGCCGTTGCGCAGTGGGCTGTTTTGCTGGTGTAAAAATTTGAAGCTTTCAGCTAACTGGTCATAATGGCGTTCTGTATCCAGTTTGCCGCGCTGGGCCAGTCGGGCCAGACCATCGCTAAACAGACTGCCGTTGAGCTCAGTCCAGCTTAAGCCCTGAGCAATCAGGCTGTTTTCAAGCGCGAGGACTCCTGCTAAAGGCTGGCTGCTGTAAAGTTGCAGGCTCATTGGGGCCGATCTTAAAGGAGCTAAAGCTATTTGCAGGGCTTCAGCATTTTCAGGCGCAAAGTCATCAAGGTTTAAACTCAGGCCTGTCAGGCCCTGGCTGAGATCCTGCTGCAGGGCTTCAGCGTAACGAGCGGGCTCACGGGTGGTGATTTCCTGGGCCATTTGCCAACCGGGCTGGACATCCCGACGGCCATCTTGAAACTGGCTAAAATCAGGTAAATCAGCAGGGGTATAAAGCGGCTGAATTCTCAGGCCTTCAAGCGTTGAAGTATAAAGACTGCGCTCAAAGTCAGCGCCTTTCAGCGCGGCTGAGGCGGCCTGTCGCCATTGCTCAAGGTCAGGTGTCACAAAGGCTTCAACTAAATCAGGGGCTTCTGGCAGCAGGGTCATCTTAGTCTTCTCCGATGCAGTACAGATAGCCAGCTGCCGGAATCAGAATCCGTCCGTCAGCTGCAATCGCCGGTGAGGCGTAAATCGCGTCCCCAATTGGGGGCATCCAGTAAGCTTCGTCTTGATTCAGCGCATCTGGTAGTTTAGGGCCCGCCAGATTGGGGATGCCAAGATAAAATTCCCAGCGCAATTTGCCATCGCGCGCTTCAACGGCGTATAAGCCGCCATCAAAGCGCGGCACATAAACTAAATTGCCCGCAATTGCCGGGGATGACCATTGCGGGAACATCGGCAGACCTGCGCTAAAATAATGTTCAAGCTGGCCATTGTGGGCATTCACCGTCAGAATCTGATTCGAATAAGGCTCTGCATAAAACAAAGACTGTTTATATAAAGCCGGGGAGGTGCGGATATTGCCAAAGTCCGTTTTACCGGTGTCAGCCTGGCCGCTCCATGTTAGTTTGCCGGTTTTTTTATTTAGGGCAATTAAAGCGGGGGTGTTATAGGTGGTGTCGCGGGCAAAGCCAATCACAAGGGTGTCATTGACTAAAGTTGGCGCGCCGTAGACTTCAAGTGTGGCGTCAACGGCTTCTGTATACAGCTCACTTAAGGACTGCTTCCATTTTTGTTTGCCGGTTTGGGCATCAAAGACATAAACCGTGCCCTGGGTGGTGGCGGTAAAAACCAGCTGACCATCGCTGGCTGCACCTGCGCGGATGCTGCCGTCGAGCTTGGCTTTGAGCACAATTTTACCTGTGCGGGTATCGACCCAGCTGAGCTGACCTTCGCTGTCGCCAACGATGACGCGTTCACCAGCTTTGGTTTTAAGGGGTAAAAGCTGAAAGCCAATTCCGGTCAGCTCTGTGTGCCAGAGGCGCTTGCCGGTTTTAGGATCCAGCGCCCAGATCGCGCCTTCGTCGCCAGTTGCGATGATTTTATCATCTGCCCAGACGACGTTTGCCACATCGTTTTTGGACGGTGTGTGCCATTTGCGCTCACCTGTGCGCAGATCAAAAGCATAAACCCCTTCTGTGGGATTTGTGTCGCTAAACGCTTCATAATCGGGTTCGTCCCAATAGGTCCCGCCGCTGCCTACAAACACCATGCCGTCAGCAATCACGGGTGAGTTGAGCCAGCCCGCAATCCCGACGGGAACTTTCCAGAGGACGCGGGGATCATCGATCCGCGGGCGCTCGACTTGGCCGCTGCGAGCGGCGTCATGTTTAAACATCGGCCAGTCAGCCGCTGCCAGCACGGGTGCCGGAAAAGCCAGTAAACTGGCGCTCATCACACTCAGCAGACCTGCGCTCAGGCACTGTGAACTTCGATTTTTCAGGCGCTTAAAGCGCTGCAGCAACGGCATTATGCAAAACTCAGAATGGTTTTGCGGATAATCGCCACACATTCCGTCATCTGCTCATCATTAATCACTAACGGCGGAGCAAAGCGGATAATGTCGCCATGAGTCGGTTTACACAGCAGGCCTTGGTCTTTAAGCGCCAGGCAGACGTCCCAGGCTGTGCGGCCATCGTCAAAGGGTTTGATGACCATGGCGTTGAGCAGGCCTTTGCCGCGTACGGCCGTAATAAAACCCGCTTCTTGCTGTAAAGCCGTCATTTCACTGCGGAAGCGCTCACCCATTTTAGCGGCATTTTCAGCCAGCTTTTCGTCACGCAGAATGTTCAGCGCTTCAATCGCGACCCGGCAGGCCAAAGGGTTACCGCCATAGGTTGAACCGTGTTCACCAGGTCGAATCGTCAGCATAATTTCATCATCAGCTAAGACAGCTGACACCGGCAGGGCGCCACCTGAAAGCGCTTTGCCCAGAATCAGAATATCCGGGCGCACATCTTCGTGATCACAGGCCAATAAACGACCTGTGCGGCAGAGACCGGTCTGGACCTCGTCGCCAATAAACAGCACATTGTGGGCTTTACAGATTTCATAAGCCTGTTTGAGATAACCGGGATCGGGTACGACTACACCGGCTTCACCCTGAATCGGTTCGACAATAAAGGCCGCTACATCCGGGTTTTTAACTGCCGCTTCAAGGGCGTCTAATCGATTGTAGGGGATGACGTCATAGCCTGGCATATAGGGGCCAAAGCCTTTACGGCTGTCAGGATCTGTCGAACCTGAAATGACGCCTAAGGTGCGGCCATGAAAATTGCTTTCAGCAAAGACAATCCGGGCCTGGCTTTCGGGGATTTTTTTAACTTCATGGCCCCATTTACGCGCCAGTTTAATCGCCGTTTCGACGGCTTCAACGCCGGTGTTCATGGGCAATACGCGCTGATAGCCAAAATAATCAGTAATAAACTTTTCGTATTCACCCAGCAGGCTATTATAAAAAGCGCGGGAAGTCAGCGTCAGCTTTTGGGCCTGATCTACAATTGCGGCTGTAATTCTGGGGTGACAATGGCCCTGGTTGACGGCTGAATAGGCAGATAAAAAGTCGAAGTAGCGTTTGTCTTCGAGATCCCAGACATAAACGCCTTCACCGCGAGCCAGCACCACCGGAATGGGATGATAGTTATGGGCGCCGTAGCGGTCTTCGAGGGCCATAGCCTCGGCTGAAGATAAAGTATGGGTGGTCGATGACATGAGATGCTCCTTTTATGAGTCAGGCAGTCAGGATATCAGAACAGTCCGGTCTGACTGGATCTGCATGCATCTTACCAGAGCTCGTCAGACGCTGGCCCTCTGATTTGTTGTGAGTCAGCCTGTTTTGTGCTCTGCCAGCTGGATTAAAAAGCTTCGTGCTGCGCGGTCCACCGCGCTCATATCGGCAGCCTGTTGCTGACGCAGTTGGGTTTCAAGTGCTGCCAAAGCGCTGGCCAGTTCAGGTATCCCGAGATTCGCTGCGGCTCCTTTGATGGCATGGGCCTGCTGTAAAGCCAGGGTATAGGGCTCAGGGGTGATCTGTGGATCTGCATGCGGATCTGGCTGATGTGGATTCTGCAGGCTGAGATTTAAAGCGTCGAGCTGTTCGGGCAGTCTAAAGCCAAAGTCTTCAAGCAGTTCTAAATACAGAGCGGCATTGCCACCTGCGCGGCGCAGAGCTGTCTTTAGCTCAATCCCTTGAATCTTTTCAAGTTGGTTCATGATCTGGTCAGAGGCTGGGGTTTTAAGGGGGACTGCGGTCTGCGGGCTCTGTGAGCGGGCTGGAATCCAGCGCACCAGGGCTTCAAATAAACGATTCAGCTCAATCGGCTTGGTGATGTAATCGTTCATTCCGACTTCCAGCACTTTTTCACGGATACCTGCTACCGCATCTGCCGTCATCGCCACAACCGGTAAGCTGGCGTATTCTGAGCGGCTGCGGATTTTACGGGCGGCTGTGATACCGTCCATGACGGGCATTTGTAGATCCATTAATATCAGATCATAAGTCTGTTGTTTGAGTTGATTAAGACATTCAAGCCCGTCAGAGGCAACATCGACAATAAAACCATGGGCCTGCAGCAGTTCACGGGCCAGCCGCTGATTGACGGGATTATCTTCGACTACCAGGAGACGAGCGCCTTGAATCAACTCCAGCAAAGCGGGATTGGGCTCATAAAACTCAGCATCAGCTTTAATCATTTCTGGAAACAGATGGCCCAATAAATCATAAAGATGAGAGGGCTGAATCGGTTTATATAGCACCGCATCATAAGGACGACTTAACGGCGTTTGGGCCAGCTTTTCAGGGGCTGAACCTGTCATCAGCACAAGTTTAGGTGAAGGCTTGCTGTCAAAAAACGGAGATAAGATATCTATGCCGCTATAATTGGGCAGATTCCAGTCCATCAGAATTAAGTCATAAGTATCCTGGCTCAGGCTATGCAGCTGTTCAAGGCTATGGCGGCCAGCCAGCCAGGTCTGAGTTTGAATACCCATGCGCAGCAGATATTCGGTCATGACATCCAGTACGACCTGGTGATCGTCTACGATGAGGGCTCTTAATTGCTCCAGGCCCCCTGAGGCTTTGACCAGGGCTTCGCTTTGCAGGCCAAAGCGGGCTGTAAAGAAAAACCGGCTGCCTTGACCGGGTACGCTGGTAAAGCCTAGATCACCGCCCATTAAATTAACCAGATGGCGTGAAATCGTCAGTCCCAAACCTGACCCCCCGTATTTACGGGTCGTTGAAGTATCCGCCTGAGCAAAGGCTTGAAACAAATGAGCCTGCTGCTCAGGCGCAATTCCGATGCCAGTGTCACGGATTTCAAAGCCCAAGGTGCATTGAGCGGGATCGCGATTGACGATATTAATTATCAGCGTAATTTCACCGGCTTCTGTAAACTTAATTGCGTTGCCGACCAGGTTAATCAAGACTTGCTCAAGTCGCAGGGGGTCACCCATTAAAGCCGTTGGCAGTTCTGGGGCCAGCTGAATCACTAATTCCAGGGATTTTTCCTGAGCCTGACGGCTTAGCAGTCTAAACAGTTGTTCAAGCACCTGGCGCAGATCAAAAGCCGTATTTTCGATCCGCAGCATTCCCGCCTCGATTTTAGACATATCGAGAATATCGTTGATGATATTTAGTAGATTTTTAGCCGCTTGCTGGTTATTGCGCACATAGTCCTGCTGACGCTTATCTAATGAGGTGCGCTGCAGCAGCTGATTAAAGCCAATAATGGCATGTAAAGGTGTGCGGATTTCATGGGACATATTGGCTAAAAAGTCCCCTTTGGCGCGGTTAGCAGCCTCTGCGCGCTCTCTGGCTTCAATCAGCTCTGCTTCTTTGGCTTTATATTCGCTGATGTCGTTAAATACCGCCAGTGCAGAAGTCAGTTTGCCGTTTTCATCATAGATCGGGGCGGCAGTAATCTCCATATCAATCACGCGGTTGCCGCGACGGGATTCAAAATGACGGGCGTGAACAGATTCGCCGCGTAAAGCGCGGTTAATCGGCAAGTCTTCAGGATCAAAGAGTTCGCCGGTGTCGCTATTGTAAGTCTGATAAGCATCCCCCACTCGATATTCAGGATGATCTAGATCCACATCAGGGCCGATAATTTCGCGCGCGCGAGGGTTCGAATAATAAGGCTGGCCATCAGGGGTGACAACAAAGATGCCGACTGAGACCGTATCCAGAATCTGGCGGGTGCGGGCTTCGCTTGTGCGTAAGGCAAGTGAGGCTTGTTTGAGCCCTGAAATATCATGGGCAATCCCGATTAGACCAATCACCTGGCCATCGACATAATAAGGCGCACGGATCACTTCCAGCTGGTATTGCTGAAAATGAATTTCTTCACGCATACTTTTGCCAGCAATAATTTCAGTTCGGTCTTGGTCCCAGTTTTGCTGATACTCCGGTGTCAGAGAAATTTCATCAAGGGTCCAGCCTAAAATCTCACCTTCGAGGCCGACTACCTCAGCAAAGGCACGATTACAGCCTAAATAACGGCCTTCTAGATCAAGATAATAAATTAAAGCTGGCAATGAATCCAGCAGGCTGCGCAGTAAGCCTTTGCGATTGCGGCTGGCCTGTAGTTCCATCTGGGTTTTTTCCAGCTCAAGCTTACAGGCGGCTAGTTCTTCGCGCAGGCGGCTTAATTCGTCGTCCACAGCTATCGATAACTCACTCATTAAATCAAATGCTCACACATTGGCCCATTATAGCGTTCTCTTGCCCGCTTGAAACCCCCGGCTGGCTTAAGGATTGCTTAGAATGATTTGACCCGCTTTTTGCCTGCATTGAAACGCTTTAAGCCAGGGGGATTTTGTTTTTTTGGGGGGCTGATTTTTAAATGGCCTGGGTCATCCACCCCAACCTGCAAAAAACAGCTATCAGCTGCCAGCATAAACAGCTATAAGCCATGTTTTGGTTTTGGGCAGATCGAAGCAGACGACCGGCTCGAGGCTGAGATCGAATTGTGGCAAGTGATTTCTCCAGTTGTCGAGAGCCTCAACCGTGAGCTGTAACATCAGATCTTGGGCTAAAGCTTTGGCATAAAAGTTTTGACGATAAAAGCTGCTGACAACCAGCTCAAAAGACGTGATGCTGGTATCGCGGTCATCACTGAAAAAGCGCTTCTTTTTTAGGGGCTCTAAAAGTATCAGGCTGGTGGCGAGTAAAAAATCAGTGGCTTCAGTTATAAGGGCTGTTTAAGCGTTTGTAATTGTTCAAAGGAAAGATTCATCAGCTCATAATTGCCCCACTCTGCGTAGTTGTAATGCCACCACTCTTCGTTATAGGCTAAAAAGCCGTATTTTTCCATGGTGCGGCGCAGCAGGGCGCGGTTGGCGAGCACTTCTTTCGAGAGTTTGGTATTGGCGTGATAAGCTTTGGGCGTAAAGTCGAGATAGGGTGTGGGCATCTTGAGTTCAGCGCCAGTTTTGGCATTTACAATTGTCAAATCAACCGCACAGCCGCGATTGTGTTTAGAACCATGACTGGGGTCTGCCACATAACGATCGTCTTTAACTAAGGCCCACATTCTTTCAGTGACCGCATAAGGCCGGTAAGCATCCCAGACTTTAAAACTCAGTCCCTTACTTTTAAGCTCTGCCTGGGCTTTTTTTAACGCTTCAGCCGCCACTTTACGCAGATAAGCTTTGGGCTGGCTATACATTTTTTGTTTAACAAAATGTTGGTCGGTGGCATAGACAATCTGCAGCTTGATGTCAGGAATGGTTGATGATAAATCAAGCATTTCTTTTTTAGCGTCGTGTTTGACCATGTGCTGATAGACTTTGACGTCGCTGACTACAGCTAAGCCGTATTGATTAAGCACAATGCTGTAGGATTCAGCTGCTTGAGCAGCAGCATGAGCCAGAACCGGAGCAGATAAGACCAGACCAAGCGTCAATTTAAGCAGGGCGTGTTTCATGTCGGAATTATAACATTGGCAGATTGCTGGTGGCTCTTTGCTCCTGGGCAATCGTTAAGCGCCACGGTTATTGTGTATGAATAATTTGTAACAATTTTGGGTATGATGTTTGACATCTGTGCTGAGCAAACGAGAGGTTCAATCTGAGATGGGTAATATTACAGGCTCTTTTCGGTCAATTGATAAATCTACGATGATGGCGCTGCAGCGTGCTGCGCAAAGTGACGGTAAAATTCAGGCCTCTGAAATTGATGCCATTGCAAAGGCCGCTAATGAAGACGGTAATTTAAGCAGCGGTGAACAAGCGCTGCTCACTCAGTTGCGGGACTCTACCCGTAATAACGCTGAAATTAATCATCTTCAGCTGGCGGGTTTTGACCCCTCTAGTCAGGAACTCAGCTTTGACGTGAACTTTGCAACAGCTAACCAAGGGGTGGTTACAGCTGAATCTCCGACCAGCTATATCGACAATCTGACTCGCCTGGATCCAGCCAGCCGCAGTTCGCTGATGTCAGCGATTGGGGGCTCAGGCATGAGTGCAGTTGAAAAAAAGCAGTTTGCCCAGGTTCTAAATCGCACCGGCACACCTGAACAGCTTGCCAGTCTGGTAAAGACTTTTAGTACCGCCAGACCTGCTGATATTCAGAACTTTGCCCGACAGCTGACAGCATTATCTGGCCCTGAGCAAGCCGCTGTTCTGGAGTCTGCTCATTTGCTTCAGCAAACACCCCCACCAGCTGATTTGGCGAGCCGCTTACAAACAACGATGAGCACGCTGCCAGCTGAAAATGGGCGGACAGGCATGGCTACAGGTCGTGCTCTTAATACTTTGGGTCTGTATCTGCCTGCTAATAATCCCAATGCTCCTGGCACTGAAGACGCCACTGGACGACTGCGCAATCTGGTGATGGGTCCATATAATTATGATGTCGAAAACGACTATATTCGCGATGTCATTGCAGTGGCTCAGCGTGAAAATTTTCACGTCACGGTTCAAGTTGGAGCGGGCAGAAATGTCGATGATGTCAAGCGTGAAATTGTGACGGACATGCATCCAGGTGTTACAGATCCAGCCGAAATTACCCGTTTGATGACAGATTTGGATCGCCATGTCACCATTCAGCCGGCTTCTTTAGAAGGCAGCACCTGGGGTGAAGATAATAAATGGCTGACAGCTGATGGCAAGACTGTTGTGACAGTTCCAGATGCTGATAGCGTTGTAGATCGAGCTCGACAATTTGTGGTGCATGATACTGGTGCTGCTTCAGGCACCCCCGGATCTGAAGGCCACCATACGGCTGGTCAGACCGTAAACGATCCGCATGATTTAGTAGCTGAAAATTCTACTCAGGGCGCTGTGACAGATCGAAATGAGTATAGAGAAGCTGCTGCCCTGGCTGCAGCGACGGGTCGTAACCTGCGCGAGACCCGCACTTATAACGAAGGTGGCAACATGGTTGTAGGGGCGATGCCCAACGGTGATCCTTATGCTGTGATTGGCCGTGATGGTGTGGTCATGTCAACGATGTTATTAGAAGAGAAATACGCTAAAAATGCTGCGGATGTGCCTGAGTTTGCGCCCGCCAGCTTTAATGCCCGTGCAGCCCAGATGGGTTTGGATCAGCCGTATGCTTCTTTATCACCTGAGAACCAGTCTTTGGTTGAGCAGACAGCGGGCCGTTTACGAGCTGCAGGTGAGACTTTTCCTGATGATGCTGCAGCCCGCAAACGTGCCGCAGAATATTTGGTGCGTGAAGATCTGACCAAAGATGTATTTGCTCAGGATGTGGGAATTCCACGTAATAATCTCGTTTTTGTGGCCCAGCCTGAGTTTCATATCGATATGCATATGCGACCTTTAGCACCTGGTCAGGTGATGATTAATGATTTTGATGCCAATGATCGTTTACTCAAAGATGCTTTAGGTCGTGCCACACCAGGCTCTTGGGAGGCGATTGAGATTCAGGGCATGATTGACCACAATACTAAAATGAAAGCGGTTATGCAGCCCGTGATGCGCCAGATCGAAGACCAACTGGGCCAAGGCGGGCTTG
>CAJYHH010000853.1 GCA_913773825.1 Candidatus Sericytochromatia bacterium
CACGGTAGTGAAACGCGCCAGCAGCGACAATACTCGGCGGGCGACTGCCCGGGAAGATAGCCCAACGCCAGGACTGTACCTTGAAAAGAGCCCTCTAGAATCACTCTAGAGGGCTTTTTTCGTATGCTGCGGAAACCGGGTCTGTGGGCCGTGAGCCTAACACACTCTATCTCTTTCCTATTCCCCTGCCTTTAAACCCACCACGCCAGCGAAGCTGGCTTTGATGCTACCCTGAAGGCAATTAAAAAGGACAATCAGCTGATGATTGGTAAATACAGTTTTAACCAAAGCCGTAAACTTGTTTTAGGCTTATTTTTGACGGTGATAGTCAGTTTTTCTGCTCAGGGACTTGAAACATCTGCTCTGCTGCCGCAATGGGCAACCGTTGAACAGGTCTACAAGCAGCTTGAACACCTGGAATCAAAGTCTTTCGATGGATTTAAACTTCAGACAATTGGCCAGTCTGGCCAGGGCCGGCCTTTAATACTGGCTCAGTTAGGCGCTGAGCAGGCTGATCGAAAGTTTTTGCTAGTTTGCGGTCAACACGGTGATGAAAACGACAGTGTTCAGGCCTGTTTGTATCTGCTTAAGGATCTGACTCGGCTCAGCCAGACTGATGCGGCCTGGAAAGCACGTTTACAGACTGTTCAGCTCCAGATTTTGCCTGTACTCAATCCTGATGGCTTGGCTTTGGGCCAGCGTCAGAATGCTGCTGGAGTCAACCTTAACGGCAATTGGAGTGAGCAATGGAATGCTGAACTGCATCCGTCTCTGCAGCCTACAATCCGTAAATCTCAAGGTGTTTCTTATCGTGGCCCAGAGCCTTTTTCTGAGCCTGAATCACGAGCTTTGCGTGACTGGATTTTAAAGCAACAGGGCCTTAAGCTGGTGGTGGATTATCATACCGGCAGCGGCAGTTTTGCTCAGGGCATGGTGCTTTATCCTTTTACTTACGCAGCTGAAAACCGTCTGTCTCCTGCTCAGATGCGCTTATTGGCCCCTTTAGCTAAACAGCAGGCCCGTTTGCTCAGTACATCTGAGCAGGCCCGTGAGTCTTTTGTTGCTTTGCAGACCCATGAAGTTGTACCTTATCTGGAGCTGGCAATGGCGCGGAATATCCCAAGAGACTACCTGATGTCGGCTTTAAAACAGCTGCCGCAAAGTGCTCAGGCGCCAGGCTCAATGATTGACTGGTGTCTGGGAGTTGCTGGCATCCCTGCACTGGGCTATGAAGTCTCTCGCCCCTTTGGTGAGATCACACCTGAAAATATCGCTGATTTTAACCGTTATTATTTGCAGCTGGGTCCTGCTTTACACAAAGCGCTGGCAGCGTTTTGGGAACAGCCAGAATTGAATTCTTAAAAGCTTAAACCAGTCTGGCTAGACTTTTTAGCTTATTTAGAATCCTGGAGCAAAGCGCAATAAGCTCAGGCCCTGTAAATTGCTCCAGAAAACGCCTGAGACACTCGGCAAAATCCTCAAGCGGCAGAGGCGCATTTGTTGTTTGATCCAGCAGATGACCTTGATGGGGTTTGATGTCTGGATAGAGGTATAGATTGCCGGTTGGAAAAGTCAGCAGAATGGTCTGAGTCTGAGGGAGATAGCCAATATAAGGCCATCTGCTTTCTGATGCGTACCAGATACTTCCGACCGCATTCAAAGGACGCTGCTGCTGTATGCGGTATTGTAAAAACTCTGCTTCATACTTTGCCAGTTTAAAAAGCTCAGGTTTGATATGAGTCATAATCAGATCTTTTTTTGATGCTTTGACCTGAATAAGTTGTTTGAAAATCAAGTACTGGATTTGTTCGTTTTCAAAGGTTAAACAATTGATTTTAAATGTTTTTTGATACAGCTCAATTAGTCTGTCCAGCATGTTTTCCAGTTGATATAAAGAATCAGGTAGAGAAAAGTAGATATAACGAATTGAGAATGAATCTTCTGAGTTGGAAGTGATGAAAAAATTATAGTAGATATCTGACGGTCTTGCCTGAGGTCTGATTTCAAAATTGAACATCTTTGGTGACCTTCATTCTGTTTCTGTGAGGAAGGATAAACGCCATCTAATCAAAATGAAAGAGTGTGATGGGCTAGAATGCTAAAAAGTCTGATGGAGAATTTGATGCCAGCTTGGTTGGTTGCCTGGAATCCTTTACTCAATCCCTGGGATGATATGTCTCAGGATCGCGCTCTGTTGGCTGAACGGGGCCATGTAGACTTTATCTGGAACTGTGGCCAGAATCGTAGCATTGTGCCTGGAGATCGGGTCTGGCTGATTCGTCTCGGTGAACACCCCAAAGGGATCTTTGGTAGGGGGGCTGCGCTGGAAACCCCGCACCGGGCTCCAAGTTGGCGTAACCCGTCCCAGATGCAGATGTTCTTTCCGATTCGCTGGACTGAGCTGCTGGATGCCCGAGATCAAAAGATTCTCTTGCCTCAGCCCTTTTTGAAATCTCATCCGGTGCTTCGCCGTATGCACTGGAGCCCGCGTGGCTCGGGCGTGAGGATCCCTGATGATGTCAACGAAGTGCTTGAAACAGAGTGGCGTCAGTTTATCTCAAAACTTGATTCAAGCTCTACCTGACGCTTATTCAAAGCTTAGCTGGCCTTCGGCAGAGATTTTGACACGTACAGCAGAAGTGTGCCCAGAGGGATCAGTGGCAAAGGCCGGAGCGGGATTGCCTGCTGCTGTAATGCGGATAACGCTGCCATTGTCAGTGACAATCCGGTCGTTTGTTTGAAGTGAGGGTTTATAGCTGTAGTCGCCCGTGTTTTCGTCGATGGTGAGCTGGACATGATACTGTGAGCCGTCTGAATGACGCAGGGTGCCGGTCATCTGGGTGGCGGTGTCGAGACTATCAACGGTGATGCGGGATCCGCCTTCAGTCAGTACCTGGCCGACGTTATAAGCGGCAGAGTCAAATTTCATGGCACCATTGCGGTCTTCTGCTAGATTGCGAAACTCAGGATAAATCGACTGTATCATTTGCTCAGCTGTGCGCTCACCAGCTGCAACACGGGTGATTTGATTATTGCTGATCACATAAGCGTGGTCTGGATCTTGAGCATCACGACGAATGGCTACCTGATGATCACGGCGATCGCTGCCAGGTGTTGAAGCCAGGGCATAAGTGGTCATATCCTGGCTACCCATCAGGGTTTCAGCAACGCGTACATAGGCTTCGCAATCAAGGTAAGAACGGCCCTGCTCATCTTGAGGGACGGTATTGATGCCTTCTTGTAAGCTGGCGCCACCCCAGCTGATATCCACACCTGGATGATTAAAGTTGGCAGTCAGGTAATCACGGGTAAAATCCGCGCGCTGATTGAGGTTGAGATTGAGTGAGTTGACGAAGTTGCCAACAGCGCCTACATCGTGTTTGTCGAGGTTATTCCACTCAGTCAGGCGTTCAGCGGGAATCAGATGTTCAAGATTGCGCTGGGCTTCGCCAATATCACCTGAGACCGCTTTGGCTGACGCAGGATTGGTGCTGAACTGCAGGCTAATGTCATGACCGGCCTGACTGGTAACGCTGAGGGTGTCCATGGCGTTAAAGCTAAAGCTGCTGGGATCAAAGTCTGAATCGCGATAAGCGGTGTGAACGGCCTGAGAAAAACCTGAGCTGTCTGCTTCCAGGGTACGCAGCAGCAGTTGTTCATTGGCGGTGACGTTATGGTCGCTGGCGGCTTCTTGATTTAAACGCTGAATCTCAGTCTGGCTCAGGCCGTCACGGGCCATTTCAACGGCGCTTTCCATCAGGTTACGGCGTGTCGGAGGCTGGTTGTTGGCTGCGGGAGTGACGTTGATCATACCGGAAGTTTGAGCACTTAAGTTGACTGACATTTGAGTTGCCTCCTGTGGATTAGAACTTTAGCTTAACAATCCTTTATAAATAGAGCATTGACCCAATCGAGCCTAAAAATGTGATGTAGATCGACTTTTGTTCAGTTTGAGCGAGAGGAATTTTGTTAAATTAGAAGGCTGATTGTCTCCATCCCCGTGATTTTTATCCAGATCCGGTGCTAGACTCAGGGGCAGATTCTATCAATAGGAGGAACGCAGAATGTCAGCCAGAAACAGATATTCACGACGTAAATGGCAGTGGTATCACGGGCTTGCGCTCTATGCCGGAGCCAATGCAGCAACCTTTGCCTTAGAGCGCCTGGCTAAGCGCTCTCAGACTCATGTGCCTGAACAAGAAACAGATAAGGTCTATTATCGTCAGCAGAAGCGCCCGGCCTTTGCACCGCCGAGTTGGGCCTTTGGACCAGCCTGGACCTTAAACGCAATTTCGCTGATCTGGGGCGGGCTGCGCGTGCTGAATATGCCGCGCCAGACTGAGGGCCGTAAGCCCTTTTTAGCGCTGCAGACCGCATTCTGGTTACTTTATGTGGCCTTTACTCCGCTGTACTTTGGCCTACGTTCACCCATTTTGGGTGCACTTGTCACCCAGCTGACTTTGGGCGTAACGGCGGCCAGCGAAGCGGTTGCGGTTAAACAGCTGCAGGATAAGCCGACGGCCTTTTCACAGCTCAGTACGCTGGTCTGGCTGGTAGTGGCTTCTGCGACAGCAATTAGCACCGCACTATGGAATCGGGATCCCTTTTTAAAACAGCCTGCCCGCTTTGATCCTGATAAAAGCTGGCTCAAAACGGAAACGCCCTCGCTGGCTAAAATCTCGGCTAACTAAACCAGAGCCCAGCTAGCTGGAGCTGTTTGATTGAGCGACAGCTGATTATAAACATCTCGCCTGTCGGGCAGGTGCTGAGCAGCAGCCAGCCACCATTGGCCTTCACGTTGAATCAGCATAATCAGTGCAAGTTCATCAAACGCACTTCCCAGTTTGGGTTCTGATTGATTGGGCTGCTTTAACTCCTCTGTGAGATGAGCAATCCGGCGAATATAAGCAATGATGACATCATCACTTGGCTGACTAAAGGTTTCGACCTGATAACGGGATGCCCCAGCTATAGGTGTGATATTTGCAAACATCCGTAAATGAATGGTATGAATCTGCTCATAGCCAGAGACTACTGCCCCAAAAGGGCTGCCCCACAGGACATCTTGAGCAAAGCTCTGATTAAATAATTTGGCGTCTGCTGTATCAATTGCGGTCTGTAATTGAGCAACAAAAGCACTTAAGGGCTCAGGGATTTGCTCTTGATTCGAAATAAGATCGAGTTTGGGCCGATGGATTTGCTGCATGGCTTGCTCCTTGGTTTGGCTATCAGGCCTGATTTTAGCTTGATAGCTAAACGTTGAACAATTGACCAAAAGGACAGGTCTGAATTTAAACTTCAGGGCTCATGCTATTTTAGACTGGGTGACTTGTGAAAATCCTTAGGGGCTGATCAAATGTTATTGTTTTCTGGATTGTTCTTCTTGATTCTCGCCTTGGTGGGTGCTGGTTTGCTAGTTTGGGTGCGTAAGCGCCAAAACAAAAAACGAACATGGAGTTGGGGACTGGGGGTTGTGCTGTTTTCTTGTGTTCTGATTCATTGTTTTGTGATTTTCGATATTCGCTATGACCTACGGATGTATTCTGCTGTCAGGCAATTTGAGGCAATGCCCTTACCGCCTAAGACAATAAGCTCTGAAACCCATTCTCTTTTTGGGTTGATCTTTGGCAACTCTAATCACTGTGATTATTTTGTTGGCAATCTGCTGCGTTCAGAGTTGAGCCTGGAGCAATTACAAAAACATTATTCAGCTTATTCAATTATTTCTCCGCTGCAGTCTGAAAAACCTGACAAACCCGCTATAGAAGCTTGGCGAGAAAATAGTTGGCTGGTACCCGTTCCCGATTATCTTAGCCGTGCTGTTAACTGGAAATTACCTGCTTTAGGTGCTTCAAAAGGGCAGCTTTATTTGCTTTCAGTCTCTGATGGCGGCTACCCGCCAGATGATTTACGCTGTCACTAATTATTTGGCTTAAAGCGTTTTAACCAGTCAGGATCAGGTTTTTTCTAGTTTTTAATCATCAGACTTTTTCTCATGACTAGAGTCTAAAAAACATGCTGCTACCAGACTGATAATCTATCTTAAACAGATTCTAAATATTCAGACTGATAGGCCTGAAATCTTTTATTCATAAGCTTTTGAGTGATTGTTAAAAAATGTAAACTTCCCTTTCTCGGTTTAAAAAGCTTGTGTTAGTCTAAAAAGAATCTGATTTAAATTATTTGATTTAGCGCAATCACAGCCCAGAAATTGCCTGTGGCTTGTGATTTGTTTTAATTCGCCTGGAAATATTATTTTATGGGTGAATATTTCTTGTTGTGTTTAAAAACGTGCTGGGAGAGTGCTTGTTATGCTTGCTGAGGGAACCAGGCTGAGCAGTTTGCAGGGGGAATACCTGGTTGAGCGTGTGTTAAGAGCTTCAGCCCAAATGATCACTTTTGCTGCTTGTGAAGTGCTAACAGGCTATCAGGTTGTGATTAAAGAATTGCGCCTACACGCGCTTGAAAACTGGAAGGCTCTAGAGCTGTTTGAACGAGAAATTGAGATCCTTAAACAGCTGGAGCACTCTGCTTTGCCGCTTTATCTCGACTCCTTTAGCGTTGAAGAAGAAGGCCAGATTAAGCTTTATTTGGTGATGAGCTGGAAGGAAGGGATTTCGCTTCAGGACAAGCTTGAGTCAGGCTGGCTACCAGCAGCAGATGAGGTCTGGGATATTGCGCGCCAAGTGTTGGAAATTCTGAACTATCTTCAAAGCTTTAATCCACCGATTATCCACAGAGATATCAAACCTGGCAATCTGATTCTGGATCAGCTAGGACAGGTGCAGTTGGTTGATTTTGGGGCGGTTCAAGGGGTGCTTAGCCCTGATGGGGGTTCGACAATTGTTGGGACTTTTGGCTATATGCCACCAGAGCAATTTAGCGATCGCTGTGTGCCGGCTAGTGATCTTTATGCTTTAGGCGCAACGCTGGTACATCTTTTGACGGGCAAGTATCCCTCTGATTTGCCGCGTCAGGGCTTTAAGCTGGATTATCGTCCTAGTCTGGCATTTTCAGATCGGCGTCTAAACGGGCTTGATAAACTTTTGGAGCCTGATCCCAATCAACGATTTTTGTTGGCACGTGAGGCGCTTGATGCCTTTGATCATCACTGGGATTTAAAGGCTGAAACAACAGATAGTGGGCGAATTTTTAGCCAGCGTAAAGGCTCTCGTCAGACTTTGGTGATTAAACCTGAACACTGGTTAGCAGGCACTCTTTTGCCCTTGGGAAGTTTATCTCTCTGGTTGTTTTGGTTCTGGACTTTGTTGTTCTCCTGTTATGGTTTATCTGCTGATAAAGGTGCAAATAATGTTCTGCTGGGCTTGAGTTGTGCTTTATTAGGCGTCTGGGCCTATGGCATGATTGCTCGGCTGATTCATAGCCGGATGACAACTGTCATTGAGCTCAAGCGGCATGAAGTTATGATTCAGCATCGCTGGGGTCCGATCCACTTTGAGCTAAAAGGGACGCCAACTCAGTTTTTGAGCGTCAAAAGGCGTTTGGATTTTGTGCGCATGAGCTGGGTCTGTGAGTTTGTGGATTGGTCAGGATTAGGCCACACAGCGGCCTTTAATCTGACCAGCCCTGAATGTGTGCAGCTGGCGATTTATCTTTATGAACATCTTAAAGAGATTGATACAGGACTGGCCCAAGTTTTTGCTGAGCAGACGCTTGAAAGACCCTATAGCGCAATTCAGAATAGTCTCTTTGAGCTTTATTTTACCCCTGACGAATTGTTTGCAAGCTGGGGCTCTTATCTGGCTTCTCTGACGAGTTTTAAAAAGAAGCTGTCGCTTCTACAATCAGGCTCGAAATCCAGACTTTTGCTTAGAACCCAATATCTCAAACGTTTTGAATCTCAAGTTAAGCAGCAATGGCTGCAGATCCGTATGCCTCGATATAAGTCCTATGTCTGGGCCGCACTGCTTTTATTTGGCTGGTTGCCTTTAAGCAGTTTGCTGATTTTTTCACTTATCAAACAAATGATTAATCTGGTGCAAAATCTGTCTCTAGCCTTGGGTTGTTTGGGACTTAAAGGCGAACAGGTATATGAAAACTGTATCCTGACAAATAGTTATGATTATAACTGTATATTGGGAAAAGCCAACGCAAGTGCGCCTGGACTAATCTTGTCATTACCGTTAGTGATGTTGAGTCTGGCTGGGTTTATTTTTCTAATCAATAAAATGCGTTCAGCTCAGATTGAGCACCAGCTTGATTTTGACGGTGAGCGCTTGCTGATTGGCTCTTCTGAAAAAGGTGATAATAAGCGCATCATCCCGCTTTCAGATATTTTTAATTTAGGGATTGTATCAAAAGGCCGAATCATGATTTTTACTAAAGGGGGAAAAGCTTATCCACTTAGTCAGGGTTTGAGCCGTTTTGAAAATATTACTCTGTTAGCTGATTTAATCGAGCACTTAAAATTATCTGATAACTCAGCGATGACGAAGTTCTCACAAGGACTACAGCTTAGTTTTGCTAGTTTATGGGGTGAGGGGACTGTGATTCACCATAAGCTTTTTGCTCATCTTAAAACAAGTCGGCGCGTAGAGTTTCAATCAGGTTCAGGACTGAGTTGGTTGGATATCAAAAGCCATCAGATGACAGGAGCCTTGGTCTTGCAATTCTGGCTTGGTACGGGATTGAGTTTTGTCGGACTGACAGAGCTGCTTAAATACAATCTGGTACAGGCCCAAGCAATTTTTCACAACTTTTTAGATTATCTAATTTTTACTCTCTATAGCTTTCGTCTTATTCCTTTATCTCTGCTTGAGTCTCAACGAATTGCTTGGATCAAGCTTCCAGATGGCCGATTTGAGTTTTATCCGGGTTCGTTATACCCTTACGAGACATTTTTGTATAACGAGGATCTGATCTACCCTCAGGGACTTGTTTGGGGAATTCTTTTAATGCTGGTCGGCGCTTGGTTGCTTGCTTATAGCATCTTTTATGCCTGTACGCGTACACGTTTAACGCTGGTCAATCAAAAATTGATAATTCTGCATCGCTGTCTGGGTTTTAAATGGAAAAAAACACTTTTATTAGAACAACTTGAGCTTTATCATAGACCTCAGTTTTTGAGCTTTTCTCATCGCCTGATGGTGAGTCAAAAAGGTAAAAGAGAGAAGATGCCAGCTGCTTATCATCTCAATCTCAGCGATATTCAACTGATTAAATTGCGTATCGACAAACATCTTGAACACATCTATGGCAGTCAGGAGGCCGAGCTGTGAACTCATCTATGACGAGTCTTCAGGATTTTCAGGTGCTTGAAACCCTGAGTGTTCAGCCTCAGCGTGAGGTTTTAAAGGCGCTAAATCCAGATGGCGATACCGTGATTCTTAAACGTTTAAAGCTGGGCCTGGTTAAAGATTGGAAAGCCCTTGAACTCTTTGAGCGTGAAGCCCAGATGCTTCAGACTTTACGCCATGAGCGCACACCCAGGCTTTTGGATTATTTTTACGATTCAATAGATGATGAAACGATTCTCACTCAGGTTTTGGAATTTATCCCAGGACTCAGCTTGGCAGATAAATTACGTCAAGGTTGGCGGCCTCAAGAAGCTGAAGTAGTTGAGATGGGTCGTCAGGCTTTGCTGATTCTGACAGAGCTGCATGAGCGGGAACCGCAGGTGATTCATCGCGATCTTAAACCGTCTAATCTGATTTGGACTGAGCAGCAGAAACTCTTTTTGATTGATTTTGGTGCAGTACGGGAGCTTGTGATCAGTAAGGGCAGTTCAACTGTGATCGGGACATTTGGTTATATGGCTCCCGAACAGTTTTTGGGGCAGAGTGTGGCGGCAACGGATCTTTATGGTTTAGGTGCAACCTTGCTGCATTTGCTTTCAGGTCGGCCACCCTGTGAGATTCCACAACGCCAACTCAGACTTGATTTTGCGGCTTATGTAGATTGTTCACTTGAACTTCAGCGCTTTTTAGAACAGTTACTCGATCCAGATCTTGACGAAAGGTTTCAATCAGCTCGCCTTGCCCTAGCTTCATTAGAAAATCTCAAACAAGTCACTGAATTTTCACCCTCAGGTCGGCTTTGTCTCAGCCGTGAAGGCCAAGCGATTCAGATTAGGCTTGAACCCTCCTCAAACCCAGTCAAACTCTATCTGCAGCAACATGGAAAAATCGAGCTGGCTGCAGGTCTGGTAATCGGTCTTTTCTGGCTCTGTCAGTTTCTAAGTCAACAGCAAAAACAGGTTGATGACATCCTGCTGATGCATCCGCTCTGGATGATTTTGTTTCTTCAGGCTGTTCTGATTGGGATCACGGGGCTTATTATGCTTAAGCGCCAACTGGTGTTGTTAGCCAAAGAACATCTGATCATCCGTTTAAGTCCAGAGCAGGTTGTCCTGGAGTGCCTACATTCAGAGTCTCTGACGCGTGTTTTTCCACGTAGCGTTGTTGTCAAATTTCTAAGTTCATATTATCTCGGACGTACTGGTATCACCCGAGCCGGTGTGATTTTGCTGTATAAACCAACACCTGAATCTTTTCCGCAGGAGTGGGTGATTGCTCGCAGTTTGTCTAAACGGGATCGACACTGGCTTCTGACCAGGCTGTTACTTTTTCATTACCAGACCCGTCAAACAGCGGCTAACAAACAAACCTAAACAATCAAAACTAGATAAATAGGCTATAACCCTGACGGAGAGCCAGAAAGATTCTTTCTGGCTCTCCGTAGCTGTTTAGCAATTAGCTTTTGCTAAGCTGAGCATCAAGCAGGGTTTGCGCAATCGCCAGATAATCATTCTGGCCGGTTCGCTTGGCATAAACAGCCAGATTAATCGGGCTGGCTAACCAGCGGGCCTGGATCTGGGTTTTGAGGTGTTCACTCACAGTCCCACCTACCTGCTGATAGTGTTTAAGCAGTTTATCCAGGGCGTCTTCACCAAACAGGCCGTAGTGAGCGGCAAAGTCAAGAGCGGGATCACCCACTGCGGCTTCTGTCCAGTCGATCAGGCCTGTCAGCTGTGAATCTGAATCCAGCAGCTGATGGCCTGGGTGTAAATCACCGTGAATGATGGTACTGGTTTGCTGCCAGAGAACATCATGATTCAGCCAGTTCTGCCAGCGTTGCCAAATCTGTTCTGGAACATTCAGCAACTCACGGGTTTGCTGAATCTCATGATTCAGCTTTTCGCGAGCCTGTTCACCGTTCAGCACCGGTGCGCCTGTTGCTGCCAGGATCTCTGGTGAAAGCTGATGCAGAGCGGCCAGACTTTCAGCTACTGACTGCAAATAAGTGCTTGGCGGATTCTGCAGGTCAAAAGCCCAGACGGGCAGCCCACTGGCATCGACTAAACAAGCGGGTTGACCCTTAAGCAAAGGATAAGCAATCAGCTGTTCGCTGTAAATCTGCCAGTCGGGTATTGCAACAGGCAAATGAGCTTTAAGCGCTGTCAGAATCTGATGTTCACGGCTGGCTGTGGCTAAGACGTCCTGACGGCGGGGCAAACGCAGCACCCAGCTTTGACCGGAGTTGTCTTCAGCGTAGGCCACACGGAAATCCAGGCCTGATTCATTTAAGCTGAGTGTCTCAGCTAAAAGCTTCAGGCCGTGTTCAGCAGCCAAATCGAGAATGACAGCGGGATTAGACGGAGAATATTCAGAAATAGGGTTCATAAAGACCTCATGCGTTATTTTTAATGATTAAACACAGCTAAAAGAAGTCAAAGCAAATCAAGCCCTAATTAAGGACTCGCTTACTAGAATGTGTTTATCGCAAACGCATGGAGGGGGTAGACATGAGCACTCCTGAAAGAGGGCCATTTTGACCCTTCAATGAGTATAAACGCTGAGCATTCAGAAAAAAAGCCCAATCCTATGCGCTGATCAGCTTGCCAGCTTGAGTGGGCTGCGTCAGGATAAACACAATGTTTGATTGTGAGGCATAAAAGATGTCCTGTTCAGATCTCGAGCTAGCTTTTCAGGCCCTGGACTCTTCAGCTTTACATCCCTCGCTGGAATCCAGGCGGGCTGAGTTAATCAAACAAGTTGAGCTTGATCTAAAACACCCTGAGCAGATTAGCCAGGGACGTAAACGTAGCTGTGCTGCGACTTGCTGCCAGATGTTATTGGCGCACCAAAAGCCAGAACGTTATGTTGAACTGGTCACTGCTCTGGCTGGGCCGCAGGGGAGTGTTCCGGCTCAATTACTGATGGCTGGGCTGAAATATCCTTTTGGTGGTCCTGATGATTCAGGCCGCAGCCTG
>CAJYHH010000854.1 GCA_913773825.1 Candidatus Sericytochromatia bacterium
TAATGAATCGAGTTAGCGTGCTGCCAGTGTTGTTTAAGCTCTGCTTCATAAGCAGCAGGCTGACCGTTCCAGATTGCTTCATGTGCGCCCTGTGGATATTTCACCAGTTTGCCGGTCTGGGCAGGTAGTGCAGTCAGAATTTCTTCAGCCATCCAGGTAGGGGTTAAGGTGTCGGTGGTCACGCTGGTCAGCAGAGTCGGCAGACGGACGCTGCTGGCTAAAGCTTTAGCTGAGCAGGCGTTAAAATCAAGGCCTGTGCGCCAGTTTGCGACACCAATCGCCATGTTATACAACGGCTCTGGCAGGCCAGGGCTTTTGGCTTTGGCCACATCGCGTAGGGCGCTAATCGGGCTTTCTAACACCAGGGCTTTGACTTCAGGGTGCTGAGCCTGAATCTGAGCAGCAGCGTTAACTAATGTCAGGGTCGCGCCTGACGCCGCCCAAATCATCACCTGACGGCCTTTTAAATCGGGTTTGAGAGCATTGAGTACAGCTAAAACATCTGCTTTTTCACGGCAGCCATAGCTTACACCCTTTGCGTCATGTCCCGAAGTGCCATGATTGCGCATTTCAATTGTCATCAGCTGAAAGCCCATGCGTTCAGCAGCTTTGGCATAACGGGCACCGTTTAGCCAGGTCGACGTAATCCCTGAAACATGTAACAGCACAGGCGGATTTTGTAAGGGTGTGTTAAACACGCGGTAGTGGATTTTCAGGCCGTCTTCGGTCTGAGCAAAACGCGATTCAGCAGGCAGTTTTAAAGCCTGTTCACAGCTGATTTCAGTTGTGGCTCCCGCTGGGGCATGGGCTCGCAGATCGCGAAAGTACAGGCGCCGATAATCATCACAAACAGCGGGCTGTTCGTTGAGCCAATAGTCTTTGCCAAATTTATACCAGATCATTTTATCGGCCTGAAGGTTTAAATAACCAAAGCCTGCCAGGGGTAAAGCCAACACCACCATCACAACAGCAAGTAACCAGCGGGAAAAATGTTTCATGGCGACATCTTAGCAGAAAATCGCCGCCGTTCAAGTTTTAAGCCAGTTCGCTTTTTTGCAGTGGTCTAATCAATTTCAGCATCACATCGACATCTAAAGCCTACCGAAAAGAGAAACCATCATGTCTAAGCTGAAAGCGGCTCTGCTGATCACTTTATTAAGCGCGGCCAGTCTGGCGGCCTGCTCACGTACACCCGGCCCCTTAAAAAGCGATGAGATTCCGCTCTATACCCTCGCCACGCCCCAACCCACCGGCAAACCCAGTGCTCAAAGTAGTGATCAAAGCAGTACGGGCGTTCATACCGAAGCAGAAGCTGAAGAACCCTGCCAGGTCGCACAAAGCAGCTCCCGCCGTTTTTTACCCAGCACCAGCGCTCCGCCTGACGAAAGAATTATTCCGGCCCAGGAAAACGACTGCGCTTTTTATAACTGGAGCTGGCAGGCCTTTTTATTTTCGACTCGCAGCGTCAATGATCAACAGCCGGCTTTTTTAGCTTACGAACCCTTTGAACAGGTCTTTGGCATTCGTTCACATCCGACTTTTTCTAAACTCAACGCAGAGGATCTCAGCACAGCAGATCACAGCGATGACGATCTGCCTGTTTTAAACGCAGGCTTTCGCCAGGCCGGTGACTTAGCGCCAATTTTAGTTGATCAAAACCGCAACCCCGTTTTTTATTCGATTCACATCAACGCCACTTTTTCGGCCTTTGTACGCAAACATAAGCTGAATCAACTGTCTAACCTGCTCAAAGCCCCCAACGCGGGCGGCATTTCAGCAGATTTAGAATTCCCGCCTGGCGCACTGGAACTTAAAGCCGCCTGGAAAATTGTTGAGCCTCAAGATAACCCTGAGATCTACAAAACTTACTACACCATGAAAGCGCGAGTGCCTCTGTTAACCAATGTCCAAAAGGGCAAAGAAATCGAAGTGGTCGGCACAACTGAAACCCGTGTGGTGACAGTCGCGCTGCTGTCTTTACATGTTGTGGGCGTAATTGAAGATCATCCTGAATTTATCTGGGCCACCTTTGAACACGCTGATGCCCAGGGTCGCCGGGATATTGCGCCTGCAGCCAAAAGTATTCCCGTGCATGGTGTCCAAGAGATTGATGAGCTCACTCAGCACTATCCCTTGTTTAACAAAGGCACCCCGGCCAGTCTGGCCAATCGTCTGCCCGCCAGCCAAGTGATTGACGCCAGCAGCCAAAAAATGAATCAAAGCACTTCTGTTTTTAGAGTTTACCCAGCTTCGATCACTGATCAAAGTGAAGAAGATTTTGCGATCACCACGCTCAACGAAAACATTGGTAAACTCTTTGACAGTGCTGATCCCAGCCAGTCAGACTGGCGGCGTCACTACCGCATGGTGGGCGCCAACTGGCTCGATGATCCAGCATCCCATCAGCCTGACGGAGTTTTTAAAGCCAACCGCAGCTTCGAAAACGATCCCAACCCCGATGCCAAACTCATCATGGCAGGTGAAGACAGCCTCTCCAGCATGGCCATGGAATCCTTTACCCAAAACCCGCGCACCACTTGCCTGAGCTGCCATAACACCCTGAGCAAACAAATTGGCCCCAAAACCTTTTTGCCGCCGCGCCGCATTAACGTCAGCAATGTGCTGACCTTCTACGCCCGCAGTATGATGGAAGAGTAGCCAACGAAGCTGGCTGTGGTGAGTTTGGGGTGGTGGGTTTAAAGACAGAACAAAAGAGGCTGTAAAAACAGCTTCTTTTATCTTCTTGAACCCACCAGCCACCACTCAAAACCCATTTAGTGTTAGCTTTAGGACATGTCTAAAATCAACATTCAGCCTCTGGCAATATCTCGTGAAGACGCATTTGCGCTTTATGCTCAGTCACTCAAGCCTTATATCGAAGCGGTTTATGGCTGGGATGAAAAGGGCCAGCGCGAGCGCTTTGCTGGTTCTTATCCGAGTGAAGGCCTGTTTAGTTTGTACCGGGGAACGGAAGATATCGGTCTGTTGGCCTTACGTGGCCCTGGATTGCATGTGGCCCTACTCTTGATCAGGCCTGAGTTTCAAGGGCAGGGCTTAGGACGTGAGGTGATGAGCGAGCTACACAAGCGAAACCAGACGATTACCCTTTCAAGCTTTAAACTCAATACTCAAGCTATACGCTTTTATCAGGCTTTGGGTTATACCATTATTGGTGAAGACGAGCATTTTTACGATCTTTCGCGACCAGCCCAACAGGAGCCCAAAGTATGACTCAACCTACATCAGAAGGTCTGAAGCTGATTATGGAATTTGAAGGCTTCCGTGAACAGGCTTATCCTGATCCGCTGCATGGCTGGAAACAGCCGACCATTGGCTATGGCACCACTCGTTATACAAACGGCAATCAGGTCCAACAGAGTGATACGATCACTCACGCACAAGCCCAGGCTGAACTGACTGATTATGTACAAAAACGCATCTATCCAGCGCTACAGCAAATTCCCTACTTTAACGAGATGACGCCCGAGATGCTTGGCGCCCTTGAAAGCTTTGCC
>CAJYHH010000855.1 GCA_913773825.1 Candidatus Sericytochromatia bacterium
CGAGGTAAAAAGCAGTAACCATCTTATGCTGTTCATGAGCATATTTGATGGTTTCTTTAAGGGTCATGCTGGTGTGATACAGGAAAGCCACCAGCTGCTGGCACTTGCCAATGATCTCAGAGTTGCAGAGCTCAGAAGCCTGAGCCAGGGTCATGGTGGTGCGCTCGGGATGCTCAAAGATAGAAGTGACGGTGGTCAGCTGCTCACGGCTTTCGTCGGGCTGCTGTTCAATTGTCTGGGGCAGAATCACGGTCAGGTTATCGGGGTTAGCGCGCAGAACACCTTTGATAACGGCAAAATTAGTGCCAGGTGAGCCGCTGGTAATCACATGATTGCCTTCAAGGGCCAGGGCATAAGCCAGCGTTTCGATCAGCTGTTGGTGGGCAAAGGAGACGTGACGGCTGCCAATCAGGGCAATCTTTTTACCGCCCCGGTTCTGGATCAACTGCAGCTCTTCGAGATAGGTATCGATTTTATTTTCCGTCACCGTGCCGGACTTATCAGACTGAGACATGATTCAACCGCCATGATTCGTTCAAGTTTTACTCGAATTGTAGCATACAGCTCTGCGAGGCCATAGGCGTTCTTGTCAAACGCCCTTGTAGAAGGAGGTTTGAGCCCGACCTGAGAGCATCAATTTCTTAAGCATATTTTTGGCCGCAGGGATTCAAAACAGATTTTAAAAAAGCTATAATAATCCTCCAGCTAATTGAAAAAGAGGCAGATTATGGGTCAAATTAATATAAACAAAACCACTCCCGCATTTTCTTCAAAACAAACTCAGGCTATCATCAACAAAGACAAAAGTACGCTTCCGCCTGCTGAGCTAACTAAAAAACAAGCAGCAGAGGGCTGCCGTCCTGTTGAAGACCAGCTCAATCTTCCTAAAGAAAAAACGGCTGGCATCAGTAAAAAAATTGAGTCCTTTGTTGATAGCGGCAGTCAATCCACTGAAGGCCTGCCCTCCAAAGAAGAATTTATCTGGCTGCTCAAACATGAACAAAACCACTCCCAGCAACTCAACCAGGGCCGCATCCAGCTGATGAACCCTGAAGAGCGCAAAAGCTTTGACGCTGATTCACTTAAAGGACAAGACCTGCGTGAGCGCATTAAAGCAGCCCTCAATCAAGATCCAAAATCAGCAACAGCCCATGACATGCTCTCAGCCCTCAATCAACAGGCCAAACAGCTCCAAGGCTATGTCCCTAATAACAAAGAAGCAGAAGCCTATAAAACCCAGCTTAAACAGCTGACTCAGGACTAAATCAGGTTGATTAGTCCTGACTTAGCCATTGGTCAAAGTCAGGACGGCTCCCTTATCCATAATGAACTTGCCGTTTAAACCCGTGCCATAGATAAAGTAGCGCTCAGGATTGTCCGAATCATAAACAACGGTCCCCGTATATTCTGGCATAAAGCCAAAAATAACCAGATAGATACGAATGCCCAGAATATCTCGATAGGGTTGTTGGGGCTTATCATCAAAAGGCCCAGGCAAGAGCCGAGTAGGCTCTGTCGGCATATCATAATAGGAGCGTCCCGCACCGCTCTGGCCCGTAAAAGGATTTGTAAATTCTTTCCAATACTCCCGACCAGACTGCAGGCCTTCATTTTTAAGCTCAAGCAGATTTTTTGGATATCGACCCTGATGATCAATAGCATAAGTCTCAACAACCGTCTGCAGCGTATGCATATTGGCTTTGACACTTGAAACGCTTCCACAATCACAAGCCCAAGCGCTGGCAGAAAAATAGATCGGAATTAAAAACGCCACTAAGCAGAGATAGATCATCAAGCCTTTGAGATGATGGCGAGGAAGGGGATTGTCCTGATCTGGCAAGCTAAAAACGGGTGCCCAGCCAGCTTTTAACGCAACAGGGCCCAGCAGAATAGATCCAGCTATCAGAGCACCTAAACCATAAATCCCCTGAAATTCTGGAAGCGCAATCAAAGCCAGTAATAAAGTCAAAACAGGCAGAGAACGCAAAAACATCCAAACCAGATAAGTTCGCCAAGCAAATCTTTGGGCATTCTTCAGCATCAGCCGCAGACTTATTCCTTCAAAAAGACTAAGTACAAGCACCCCAACACCAAGCGCAAACAAACGTAAAACATTATCGTAATAGAACAGTTCCATAGAAGGCCGACAGCAACAAATGCGCCAACAAAACATAGCCAGATACTGCACCCAGAAGATCGGCAGCAGCACGCCTAGGGCAAATAGATTAAACCAACCCAGTTCAAAACTTAACTGCGGCCATTTGTTTTTGAGCACAATGTTAAACATTGCTTTGCCCTCCATTCTGACAGTCCCATCAAATAAACTATTCCTTGAACTGCAACCCAGCAAACCTGCTGCATAAAGACCGATTCAAACAACTGAATCAGCTATTGCTTAGAGTCTGAAAACCTCGTCTATCCCGCAGAAGTTTGCCGTTCTGATCTGAGCCGTAGAGATAATAACTATTGGGGCCAATGTAGTCATAAAACACAACCCCTCTCAAAACCTCTCCTGTCAGGAAAGATTCGTGGTGAATCCTGATGCCCCAGATATCGCGATAAGGCGTGGATTGTTCAGAAACAACATTCTTTTCCAGGACATCTATGCTGGCGGGCATGGTTGCAAGGGCTGTCCTTCTGATCTTGCTCCAGAGATAAGGATTATTGATTTCTTTCCAGTAATTTTTTGCTCTGGCATCCGCTTCGAGAACATCCAGAGTAGTAGGAAAAGCGCCGTTCCACTCAACCGCATAGGTCTCAACAACTGTCTGAAGGGTATGCATATTGGCTTTGATTGATGAGACACAAGCACTGTCACCCGTCCCAAACTGAAAAGGCAAACTAACCACTCTCAGGGCTGGTACACCAATCAGTAGAGCAGACAGATAAATCGTCAAAGGTTTAAGATGCTGACGAAACCTTGCTTGTGCTTTTGTCTGGTTCAAAGCAAAGACCGGTCCCCAGAGGTTTCCAAAGGTAGCAGAACCCATAAAGACATACACTCCAGCAAGACCCATCGTCCAATAAATAAACTGGCTTTCAGGTAAAGCTAAAACAGCGATTAGTAAAACCAATACCGCCAGGCTACGAAGAAGCATCCACAGGATATATTGAGTCCATTTTTTTACACTTGGCTGTGATTCACTGCGGTCAAGACTCTGACTTAAAACACCCACTTCGAGCAGGGTCATGAGTCCTAACATCACACACATTATCAGCAAACGCGATAAATTATCCTGATAAAAAACCTCCCTAGAATGATGGCAACAATGCCGCTTCCAACAAAGATGATCCAGGTAATCCAACCAGAAAACAGGCAGCAGAACAGCCAATCCAATCAGGTTAAAAAAACCTAACTCAAAGCCCCACTGAAACCATTTATGTTTAAGCACAAAGGTATTTTTCATATGAGCGGCTTACCTTTAGTCATTGCTCAAAGTCAAAGGCAGACCTTTATCCGTCAAAAAGTTGCTGTTTCCTGCCATGCCATAGATATGGTATTGAGTTGAACTGCTCGGAGCATAGATCACAACCCCTCCATAATCAGGATAAAAGCCAAAAATCTGATGATAAACCCGAACCCCCAAAACATCCCGATAAGGCATCCAGGGAGCGCCATTTTCAGGTTTACCCCAAAACTCAGAGTGTGACTCGACTTTGGGCAGTGGTTTATACGTTTTGTCGAAGCCACTTCGACCTGTAAAAGGATTCGTAAACTCTTTCCAATATTCATGACCAGTTAAGGTCGCAGCCCGCCTCAGTTCCAGAACATCCTTAGGGTATCGACCCTTATTTTGGACAGCATAAGTTTCAACCATGTTCTGAAGGGTATGCATATTGGCTTTAACTGAAGAAAGCTTTGAACAATCACAAGCCCAAGCCTTTGCCATAAAAAAGATGGGCAGCAAAAAGAAAGTCAGACAAAAATAAATCATCAGTCCCTTAAAATGAGAACGAGGCTGCTGCTCAAGCTGATCACTAAGCCTAAAGACTGGCGCCCATTCATGCCTCACTCCAGACTGTCCCATCAGACTCCAGAGCCCGATGACACCCGTAATTAAATAAAACAGCTGAATGCCCGGTAATGCAATTACGGCTAGAAGCAATAACAACGCAACCAAAGAACGAGCAAGCACCCAAATCAGATAAAGTCCCCAGCTTGGCTTCTGGAGACGATGCTTTATAGCAAGCCATAAGCCAGCTATTTCAAGCGGAATGAAAAGTAATAAGCCTGTCCCTATGATTTTTAACCGCAGCCAATTCCCCTGATAAAAAGGCTCAAGCGTAGCACGACAACAACACATTCCCCAGCAAACTGTATCTAGCAACTGAAACCAGAAGATCGGCAGCAAAGCAAAGGCCAACAGATTAAACTAGCCCAGTTCAAAACTTAACTGGAGCCCTTTATGTTTGAGAACAAAATAATTCATCACAACCTGCCTTTCAAATTTGCTATTAGCTATTACTCAGAGTGAGGGGAGCCCCTTTATCGAAGATAAAAGTGCCGTCTTTACCCAAACCATAAATGTAATAACGAGTTGGGCTGACTGGCTCGTAAATCACAAGGCCTGGACTGGCAGCTTTACGAGCAAAAGATTCGTGATAAATCGGAATGCCTAGGACATCCAGATAAGGCACAGCACCTAACACCCCATAAGAATTTTTTTCTTTGCCAAAACTCAGATTTTCGCCTGGCAATTGAGCATAAGACAGCCATAAACCACTTCTATGGTTAAACGGATTGAGAGTCTCCTTCCAATACTCACGCCCTTTTTGAAGGGCATCCTGCTTGAGGATATCCAGACTCTGGGGATATTTTCCTTGATTATCAATCGCATAGGTCTCAACGATGGTCTGAAGCGTATGCATATTGGCTTTGACTGAAGAAATTTTTGAACAATCACATTCCCCATAAGAAGAGAATAAGGAAGGACCAACCAGGATAAACAAATAGAAGCCGCCTAAATAGAGGGCAATCTTATTAAGATGATGCCTCCGAATGGGAAGAGCCTGACCTGGCCAGCTAAAAGCAGGTGCCCATCGGTACTTAACTGAGTCTGGCCCTAATAACACCCCAACGCTAACCATGCCGACAAACCAATAAACAAGCTGAATAACCGGTAAAGCAATTGCGGCCAATAATAAAAGCAGAACAGGCAGAGTCCTCACAAACATCCAGCCCACATAAGCACCTTGACGCTGAGAACTCTTTTCTGTTTTAAGCGCACTCAAAACAGCCCACTCAAGACAATTACAAATCAGAAAACTCAGTGCAATTGTGTAAATGCGAGTTAAATTCCCTTGATAAAAGAGGTCCAGTGAATTGCTATTACAACATCTAAAGAAGTTGGCGGTTAAATAGGGTAAATAAAAAATCGGCAAAAGAACAATTAAAGCAAATAAATTAAAAAAGCCAACTTCAAAGCCTAGTAGCCACTGTTTGCTTTTAAGCACAAAAGTATTCATATAATCAGCCAACCCTTCACCATCAGGCAACAAAGATATTTTGTAATCATTGTTGATAAGCACTTATTCCCAGTCTCTGGCTCTAACAAACCCAGTTTTAGGTAGCTAGGGCTATAATGTGAGTCTCTGGAGGTCGGGATCAATGAGCGACAACGACAAAAACGCCCCACTGCGTGCAGATGTGCGCTACCTCGGACGCCTGTTAGGCGAAGTCCTGCGTGAGCAGGTCGGGGATTATCTTTACGAACTTGAAGAAGACGTCAGAACCCTCACCAAAAACTCACGAGTCTCAGACCAACCCCAGATCGTCGATTCGATTCTGGAAGAAATTTCTGAACAGAGCCCAGCCAGCCTGATTGACCTGACCAAAGCCTTTGGGCTTTATTTTCAGCTGGTCAATATCGCTGAGCAAAATCACCGCATTCGCCGCAAACGCCATTATGAAATCCACGGCGAAGTGATTAAATACTCCCTCGAAGACTTACTCAACTGGCTTCAGGCAAAAAAAATCAGCGATGCTGAATTACAGGCTCTCCTCAACAAAATTCAGATTACGCCCGTCTTAACCGCCCATCCTACCCATATTATTCGCCAGACTCTGCTGCAAAAACACCGCCGGATTTCTCGCGGTTTATTTCGTCGTGAGCAGCCTTTAACGCCGCGTGAGCGTCAGGAACTGGGTCATGACTTTAAACATGAGATTAGCCTGCTTTGGCAGACTTCACCTTTTCATAGCCGCCGGATTACCGTCAGCGATGAAGTATCTAATCTGTTTAACTATTTTGACGAATCACTCTGGGACACCTTACCCACTGTGCATCAGGACTTGGAAGAACTGCTTCATGAAGCCGGTTATGCCGTCCAAGTGCCGACCATGATTCGCTTTGGTTCCTGGATTGGTGGCGATCGCGACGGCCATCCTTTTGTGACAGCTGAACTGACGCGCCAGACCTTAAAGCAGCAAAAAGCCTATGTGATTAAACAGTATCGCAACAGCCTTGAAAAACTCAGCGGCCATTACAGCATTGCGTTACGTTATCAGCCGGTCAGCGATGAGTTTATGGCCAGCCTGCAGCAATACCGCGAGCTGTTTCCAGAAGCGGCGGCGGCTGAAATGGAACATCACCCCAAAGAGCTCTATCGCCAGAAACTGCATCTGATGCAGGCTCGTTTAGATGCCACCCTGGCAGAACTCGAAGCACCTGGTTCCCAAAAGCCCGAAGCCCTCTATAACGAAGCTTTGTTTCAGCGCGATGTTCAGCTTTTGCTTGAATCTTTGCGCCTACATCGTGGCGAAGCCACCCTGAGACCGGTTCAGCATCTACTGCGCCAGATTGAAATTTTTGGTTTTTATCTGGCCCGTTTAGACATTCGCCAGCATGCCAAAGTTCACGCCGCAGCCGTGTCAGAACTGATGGCCCTAAATGGCGTCAGCGCTAACTACGCAGATTTGTCAGAAACTGAAAAACAGGCTCTGCTGCTAAAAGAGCTCGTCAATCCCCGTCCCTTAATCTCGGCCTTTCACGAGCTTAGCGACGAAACCCGTGAACTGATTCAGACCTTTCGGGTCGTCAATGAAAGCCTGCGCACCATTAGCCCACAGGCTGTGACCACCTGGATTATCAGCATGTGTCAGAATCTCAGCGATATTTTACATGTTCAGCTCCTGGCAAAAGAAACCGGTCTGGCGCGTTTTGAAGGTACATCCGGCAGCCAGAGTGAGTGTAAAGAAGGCTGGAGCCGGATCATGGTCGTGCCTTTATTTGAAACGGTAGCCGACCTTGAAGCGGCACCGGGGATTATGAAAGCACTATTTGATCTGCCGCTGTATAAACACTGTCTGAGCTCTCATCAGCAGACCCAGGAAGTGATGGTGGGCTATTCTGACAGCAGCAAACAGGCTGGCATTTTAGCTTCAACCTGGCATCTGTATCAGGCTCAGCGCGAGCTAACGGCGATTGCACGCGAAGCCAATGTCCAGCTGCGCTTTTTCCATGGCCGGGGCGGGACGTTAAGCCGGGGCGGTGGTCCCAGCCATCACGCCATTCTGGCCCAGCCAGCTGATACCCTCTGGGGAGATATTCGCCTGACCGAACAAGGTGAAGTGTTAGCCTGGAAGTATAACTTTCCTGAGCTGGCCCATCGTAATCTCTCGGTGCTCTTATCTGCCGTTCTGGAAGTGACTGCCAGCCATCCTCCAGAACCGTCGCTCAATGAATGGTCCCAGGTCATGAATCAACTGTCTGACCTGAGCTATCAAACTTACACAGCTTTGGTTCATGATCACCCTGACTTTGTTGAGTACTTTGAACAGGCCACGCCCTTAGAAGCCATTAGCCACCTGAATATCGGCTCTCGACCCTCGAAGCGCAAAGCCACTCACTCAATTGAAGACCTACGCGCCATTCCCTGGGTCTTTGCCTGGATGCAATCCCGCTGTGTCCTTCCTGCCTGGTATGGGGTAGGTTCAGCTCTTGAAGCTATTCAGGCCGATAAACCAGATGAATTGAACTATCTGCGCCAGATGTACACAAACTGGCCTTTCTTTAAAACTTTTATCGACAATTTGCAGATGACGCTCTCCAAAGCTGATTTGCGGATTGCCCGCTGTTACGCAGATCTGGCTGAACCCCGACTGCGTGAATCTGTCTGGAGCTTGATTGAGACAGAATATGTCCGCACTCGTCAGCAAGTTCTGGCGATCACCGAACAGAGCGAGATTCTTGAGAACAAAGAAACCCTCAAGCGCTCTATCGCCCTACGCAATCCCTATGTCGACCCCCTGAACTACATCCAGGTCGAGGTACTTAAGCGCCTGCGTGCTGGCGTCGAAGACGAGCGTGAACGCACCCTGCTGCAAGAAGCTCTGGAGCTCAGCATCATGGGCATTTCTGAAGGGCTGCGCAACACAGGTTAGGAGAGATAGGGCTGTGAAGGCTCTGGGTGACGAGCTCAGACCGCTAGATATCTCTGCTCGCGGCGCAGTCTCGCCATGTCCTGCACCAGCTAGCGGCCACCAGCTCCCAGCCATCTCCTGGTCGCAGCGATCAGCCTGATGCACACTGTGTAAAAATAAACTTAATCCACGGAGAAACCTCATGGAATATAGACAGCTTGGACGCTCTGGCCTGAAAGTCCCCGTGCTGAGCCTGGGTACCGCCACCTTTGGCAGCAGCGGCAGCCAGTTTTTTGGCCGCTGGGGCAATACAGATGTTGAAGAAGCCCGTCGCATGATCGACCTCTGCTTAGATGCTGGCGTCAACTTTTTTGATACCGCCAATAACTACTCCACAGGCGGTTCAGAAGCCGTACTCGGTGAAGCCTTAAAAGGCCGTCGTGATCAGGTCATTCTTTCAACCAAAGGCACGTTTGGCGTCGGTCCTGGCCCTAACGACAAAGGCTCTTCGCGGTATCATCTAATCAAAGCCTGTGAAGACAGCCTTAAACGCCTTCAGACTGATCATATCGACCTGTACTTTATGCATGCTTTTGACGCCCTGACGCCCGTTGATGAAACCCTTAGCGCCCTGGATGATCTGATTCGCGCAGGCAAGATCCGCTATATTGGCTGCTCAAATTTTTCGGGCTGGCAAGTCATGAAATCCCTGGCGACATCAGAGAAAAATGGCCTGGGTCGCTATGTGGCTTATCAGGGTTATTATTCACTGATTGGCCGAGACTATGAATGGGAACTGATGCCATTAGGCCTTGATCAGGGCTTAGGCCTGATGGTCTGGAGCCCGCTGGGCTGGGGCCGTCTGACCGGAAAAATCCGCCGGGGTCAACCCATGCCCGAAGGCCGGATTCAGCAAGGGGGAGATGTGGGCGGCCCACCGGTTAATGATGAGTTTTTATATAACGTTGTGGACGTGCTGGATGAAATTGCAGCTGAAACTGGTAAGACCGTGCCGCAGATTGCCCTTAATTGGCTGCTGCAGCGCCCAACCGTCAGCAATATTGTGATTGGCGCCCGCAACGAAGAACAGCTGCGTCAAAATCTTGGCGCCATAGGCTGGTCTTTAAGCGCGGATCAGATTGAGCGCCTTGATACTGTGAGCCGTCAAACGCCGATTTACCCTTATTGGCACCAGACTGGCTTTGACGAACGTAACCCCAAACCGACGAAGTGGTAAAGGACTCAAACATGGAAGCACTGAGCTGGCTAAACACATACCCTGAAGGCCTGGACGGCAATCGCTTTGATCAACCGGGCATGGCTCTGGCCTATATTCAGAAGCTTTACCAGCTTGGTGCCAGCCAAGTTGAAGTTGAGCTGTCTGAGCCAGATGCTCAACAGGCCTCCACGTTGATTGTCAGTCTGCCCGAAAACCCAGAGCAGCGTCAGGCCTTGTTTAACGCTTACCGCCAAGAAGCTGAAACCTACGGAGAAGACTTTGGCGGCGAAGATAACTGGGTTGAGTTTAGCAGTACGGATAACGGTGAGCCGATTTGGGATGAAGAAGAACTCGCTGACAACGGCCAGACCAGCCTGACCTTTTGGTGGGATTAACTTTCCCCCTCCCTACTTACTAAAAAACCCTCAAACACCTACTCACACAAATAAATTTTACTTTTTAGTAAATTTTTCGGAACTTCAGCAAAAGCAGTGGCGTCATCTAGATCACCCTTACAGAAAGAACCTCTGAATATGTCTAAACGTCTATTGCTCTCAACTGCTTTTTTTGTCCTTAGCGCCTGTCAGCCTGTTGCCCAAGTCAACACACCGCCTTCAGCTTCACCCTCTGCTTCACCCTCAGCTATTTCTAGCCCTGTACCCAGCTCTACACCGATTCCAGCCCCTACCGCAATCGCCAGCAGCACCCCGATTCCAACAACAAATCCAAATACCCGTTATGGTTTGCCTCTGACTGTTTATGCTGCCAATACCTGCCGTGACTATCCGCCAGTAAGAATTTATAACCTCAATTACACCGGTGGTTTTGTCTATAACATGTCCAGCAACTACCGTGACCCAAGTGTAGTAAACGGTGCCGCAACCTCAGTCTCAGTTGAAGAAGTCTCAGCAATTGAAGCCGTGCTTAAAGCAGCAGATCTTCCTGCTCAGGCTAAGCTCAATCAGCTTGGCCCAGAGCCCGAAGCCTGTGGCTTAAATGAAATTTACGAACTGACCCTTGAAGGCAATACCCAGCGTTTTGAATTGCGTGAAGGCCGCAGCGGTTATGCTGCTGGTTATATCAGTGGTCTGCAGAATTTGCGCAAACATCTTGATGAGTTAAAAGCCAAACATCCAGAGGCCAAACATCCCTGTTGTTAGGCTAAAAGCGGGTAGCTGACTGCACTTGATACTTTGCTTGAGCTACCCGCTACTAGCGACCCGCCACTAGCGCTATCATACATCTATGCGCACAGAAACTTCTTTACCCTCAGGTATCGTCACGCTTGAGGCCCGCGTGCGGGAAATCAGCTTTCAGTCTGCAGACACAGGTTATACGGTCATTCAGGCCAAAGACATGGTCAGTGAACGTCTGATCACGGTTGTAGGCGATCTGCCAGCAATTAAGGTTGGCGATCATCTGCGTTTTACAGGCCAATGGTCTCAACACGCTCGCTTTGGCAAACAGTTCAGAGTTCAGACGTATGAAAGTGTCTTGCCCACCAATAGTCATGACATTGAGGCTTTTTTGGCTTCTGGTCTGATTAAAGGGATTGGTCCGGCTACGGCAAAAAAAATGGTTGCCCACTTTGGCGATCAGACTCTGCAGATACTTGATGCCGCACCTGAACGGCTTGAAGAAGTGCCTTCGGTTGGGGCGGCCAAACGCGAACAAATTATTCAGAGCTGGCAGGAACGCCGCGGCCTTCAGCCCATTGTGCAGTTTTTACAAAGCCATGGACTCAGCGCAGGCTTAGCACCCAGATTGTTTCGCGAATACGGGCTAAAATCGCTACAGCTGCTTCAGCATCAGCCATATGACCTCATGCAAATGGGTGGGATTGGCTTTGAAACCGCTGACGGCTTTGCGCGTAAAGTGGCTCAAAGTCAGCCCCAGGGCTGGGATCCCGCAAATCCAGCTCGTTTACAGGCGGGGTTAAAGCATCTGCTGCAAAAAGCCAGCCATGACGGCCATCTGTATTTACCCTTAGATAGCTTATTAGATCAGACCGCTAAAATGCTCAATCTGCCTCATTCAGCCTTGATTCCGGCTCTAAACGCCATGCTAGGCTATGGGGAATTTCATGCTGAACCCGTCGACAGCGAAAACCCCAATGATCCACCTAGCTATGATATTTATTTACGCCGCCATGGTCAGGCTGAGTATGACGCAGCAGAGCGTTTAGTTGAACTGTTGCAGAGCATTGAAGCCCCTGACAAAAGGGAGTTTGCTGACTGGCTGAAAAATTATGAAAGTGAACACGGCATGGCTTTGTCCGATGGCCAGCGCCAGGCGGTGCAGACCGCAGCGGGCAGCAAAGTGTTTATTCTGACAGGTGGGCCTGGCACTGGCAAAACCACGGTCAGTAAAGCGATTTTAGCCTGGCTTAAAAGCCAGAAACTGCGCTTTAAATTGGCCTCACCAACTGGGCGCGCGGCTCGTCGATTATCAGAAGTTACAGGTGAAGAAGCCGCCACCCTTCATCGTCTGCTTGAGTTTGATCCCCATAGCCGCAGCTTTTTGCGCGATGAAAGCCTGCCGCTTAAAACCGATGTGCTGTTACTTGATGAAGTCTCTATGGTCGATATGAGCCTGTTTGCGGATGTCTTAAAAGCCCTGCCCGATAAAGCCCGACTAATTTTGATTGGCGATAAAGATCAATTGCC
>CAJYHH010000856.1 GCA_913773825.1 Candidatus Sericytochromatia bacterium
AATACAGTTTCAAGGTAGCCTGTGCCGCCAAAACGCTGTGGCTCCCAGGTGTGCCTCAGCAAGAGACCGAGCTGTTCCCTGGACGAACTGTCTCCATTAAAAAAACCGATACTCCAGTTTGCTTTTCGTAGCCATACAGTCAGGCCAGGACCTTCTGGAAGCCCGCTACCATAACGCAAGCGAACAGTAAGCGGAGGGGGAGTTTCATTTAGCTTTTTCAGAGTCTGTTCATAAGCTTGAAGATAGGCTTCAGTTTTTTTTGCATCAAAAGTCTCTGTGAAATTTAACAGGCCAAAACCGACTATTGACTGAATATGAAGCCCCTGATCGGTAGGGGTTAGCTGCAAACCGGTATAAAAGCGTGTCTGCATGGTTCCCGCCATAATTTCTAAACCTATTTGCGGAAGCAGACTAAAATGGGCATTTGTATACAGCTGAGGGTCTAAGCCTGGGCCACCGCCCAAGAATCCCATTGCTTTTCCTTCGACATAAAGCCGGGAAAAAGGGAATCCTATCTCACTGGTTAGGGCAAGCGGTAAATAATAGCGCCCTTGACCAGATAAATAGAGATAGTTTCCAGGGCTGCCAATATTCATCACACCGCTTCCAATGCCTAGAGCCCAATCGGAAGATAGCATATACCAAACATCAATTCCGGCTCCTAAGTAGGTTCCGTCCTGACGACCGATTAAAGCTCTGTTGAGATAAGGCTCGACCAAGAGAATTCGCTTGCCCCACGTGCTTTCATCAAGCATTTTGATGCTGTCAGTAGCTGAGGTTTCTTCACTTTTCGCTGAAAAAGTCGCTGAAAAAGTAAAAAATAAGCTGATAAGTAATAATAAAAAGGACTTGTAAACGGGTTTCATGGTTGAAAATTTTTACAAGTCTGACAGAATTTAAAACTTCGGTCAAGATCTGCTTTTAAAGCTGGCTGGCGAAGAAGCGCTGTTTAAGAATATTGAGAACCGCTTCGGCTAGTTTGAGTGCGTCATGGCGGATAAATCCACCCTGGCTCAAGAAATCACCCGTGATGACTTCAAAGCTGTAGTCTTTGAGATCGTCTGGGTTATAGACAACCGGCTGGGATTCTTCTTCAGCGTAGCGGGCCAGTAATTCAGGGCTTGGCGGATGGGTATTGACGATCACGTAGTCGAGCCAGTCACGGGCGCCTGCGTGTTCATAGAGCGTTTCGATATAGTCGCGAATGCTGTAATGGGTGGTTTCGCCCTGTTGGCTCATGACATTGCAGATATAAATTCGCGGCCCGCGATGGTTCTGAATTGCGCTGACGACTTCTGGAAAGAGCAAGTGCGGCATCACGCTGGTATAGAGACTGCCGGGACCCATGATTAAAGCATCGGAATGTTCAATGGCTTCAAGTGCTTCTGGCAGAGCCAGTAAGGTTTCGCCGCGCAGATGCAGCTTGCGAATATTGCCGCCATAGTGAGTAATCGATGACTCACCCGCAATCACTGCGCCGTCTTCCATTTCGGCTTCAAGCGTGACGTTGTCGAGTGAGACGGGCAGGACTTTGCCGCGTACCGCTAAGACTTTACTGGATTCTTTAACAGCCAGACTAAAGTCACCGGTGACTTCGGCCATGGCGCTTAAAAACAGATTGCCAAAGCTATGGCCCGCGAGTTCGCCTTGGCCCTGAAAACGATAGTTAAGCAGATCGGTGAGTAAATCTTCTTCGTCAGCTAAAGCGACTAAGCAATTGCGAATATCACCTGGGGGCAAAATGCCCATGTCTTTACGCAGACGGCCACTGCTGCCGCCATCATCGCTGACGGTGACAATGGCGGTCATATCATGAAAAGTACGCTTAAAGCCGCGTAGCAGCGTCGATAGGCCGGTGCCACCGCCGAGGGCGACTAAACAGAGATCCTGAGGGCGTTTTTTTTGCGGGGTCTGATAACGGGCTTCGTCTTTGGAGATATCGCGATGTTTTTCAAGCACGTAATAATCCTGCTCTTTGAGCATCCGTGCCAAAGTATGGCTAATCGCAACCGAGCGATGGCGTCCGCCCGTACAGCCAATTGCCACATTCAGATTACTTTTACCTTCAGCGCGATAATGGGGAATCAGATAGTTTACAAAGTCAAAAAACTGCTTGATAAAGGTCTGGGTGACTTCTTGATTAAGCACATAATTCTGAACGGGTTTATCCAGGCCTGTAAAGGGTCTCAGATTCTGGTTGTAATAGGGATTGGGCAAGAATCTCACGTCAAAGGTCAGGTCTGCGTCCATCGGAATCCCGTAGCGATAGCCAAACGACGTCACCGTGACAACTAAGCCTTGCTGGCTTTCTTCGCCTTCAATCAGGCGCTCTGCAATGATGTGTTTGAGTTCGCTGGTTTTCATGCGCGAGGTATCAAGCATCAGATAAGCCTGTTCGCAAATATCCTGCAAGCGCTCTTTTTCGCGCCGAATGCTCTCTAAAAGGCTCAGGTCTTCGTTCTGAAAAGGGTGACGACGGCGGGTCTCGCTAAACCGGCGGAC
>CAJYHH010000857.1 GCA_913773825.1 Candidatus Sericytochromatia bacterium
TCCAAATTTAAAGCCTGACTCAAACGCAGCCAAAACTGATTATCAGCCTCTGGATTCATACGGTAACTCAAACCTGTCTGCCCAGATCCAATTATTGCCAAAGCCAATTGATCCTGAGATCCTTCCCGGATCTCAAGTAAGCCACCCGGCGTATAGACACCTGGCAAGATACTGTTTAACCCGATCTGCTGACACCCGCCCTCACAAGCCCCAAAGCTAATATCCAGATACCAATTAATCTGCTCGTTAATCTGTGCCTGTGCTGGATCGATAACTTCTGGATCTAAAGTTTTTAACATCTGCAGCTCGGGTTCGAGATCCTGCCAGAATTCACGAACTGACAAAATCGCAGCCGGCCAAGCTTTTAGCTCAAAACTATCTGTTTCTAAATCTGAACGTAGACAGATTCCCTCTAATTGTTGAGCACAGAACTCTACTGGCCAGACCGGAACAGGCTCACCTAATGAGTCAAATAAATCCTGGCTGATCCCAATCCAACCATCAGGCTCAGGAAGCTGTGAAGGTTGCTTCCAGATCAGAGGCCAACCGCGATGGCTAAGATAAACCGCCAACCAGGCAGCAAAAGGATGATCACCGGTTAGATACAAAGATGTTTTCATTCGCAACTATTATATAGGTGGTGGGTTTTGGGTGGTGAGTGGTGGGTTAAAATACAAAACAACTCATTTTTTTAATTAAGAAGTGAGCTTAATGAAAAGATCTTGTCTTTCACTCAAAACCCACCACTCACCACCCACCACTTATAATAATAAGTATGCGCGTTGATTCGAGTCAGAATCCTTCACCCACACCCGAGCGCTCAGCGGCAGCTCCGCGAGAAAGCGCGGCGGCCTCTTTTGGAGAGCTGCTTGAAAGCTTTACTCGTCCTGAGCCTCCTGCATCTCAGTCCAGTTCGCTGCCTTTACAAGCTCCTAGTCCTTATGAACTCAGGGCCCAGCAGGCTGAAGTCAGAAGTTTTAACGCCGAGATCCGTGAACAGAATGCTGAGACCGAAGAAATCCGTCGAGAAAGTTATCTCGACGGACTTGAAGACAACCAGGACAATATGGAAGATCTGGTGGATAGCTGGAAAGAGCGCAGCCCCCATAAACCAGATACAGATATCGACACCGAAAATCAAAATAGCGAAAGCTCAGAAATGGATCTGTCAGAGCTTATCAATACAGGTGACGACATCGGCGATATTGTCTCTGACTTTGAAGAACTGCCGCTGGATCATGATGATCAGCATCAGTCTGAATCACAAGGGGGCGGCGGAAGCAGCCGCCATGCACCTGGAGATGATGAAGCTGAACAGGGCAAAGGTACAAAAGAGCGCGATATGAGCTTTCAGGAAATTCAGGCGCTTGTCGAAACCGCACTGGCCAGTGGCAAACACCTGCCACCCAGCGTCAAACAGATTTTGCAGGAATTATTAGGCTCACTGTTAGACGGCCAGCGCTGGCTCTTAGATCAACATCGTCTAATCGGCCTGGAACGTGATGAATGGGACTTAGTTCAGGGACTGTTTCCAGCGCATTTTTATGCAGGCCTGATCCGCCAGCACCGTCGCAGCGAGTTGCCGCTTTTTAATCTGCTCCAGCAGCTCTATGAACAAAAAGCCCCAACACCCGAACAACATTCAGCTTTTTTAGCTCTTTGGCAGCCTGCTCTGGGAGAACATCTGCTCCTGCGTAACTGGATCCAGAATCAGCCGATGCCCGCTTTAGATGATGACTTAGTCAATTTGCTTGAGCTCTGGCAACATCATAACGCTTTGCCTCCTGGCGCAATTGGTAAGACGCTCCAGCTTGCGTTGGCTTATCGCCATCATCCTGAACGGATGCAGGCTTTGTTTTTAATTTCAGGCTCACTCTTACACGCGCAAGCCCTGTCTCATCAGCAGCAGGATCTGTTGGCACAGTGTATTGCCGAAAAATGTTTTCCACGTGAGTTAACCGATACTCAGCAAATGCACGAACTCCTGATCAGCGTTTTAAAAGCACAAGAACCCAGTGAGTCAGAGCTGATGCAGCTGCTCAATGGCTGTAGTCAGGGCGTGTTGTCTTATCTGCCTTATGCATTAGTGTCACAGAGCCTGCGCGATCTTCAAGATTACGTCCGACGTGATCTGCTTGGTCGCGAAGAACTGGTTCCCCATTTGCTTCGAGAAGAAGAACTTACCGGTCTAACTAGCTCAGACTAGATTACAGACTTAACATGACAGACTCAATCAAACGCAATTAAACTCAATCAAACTACATCAGACTCAGGCTTCACTTGTGAGTTTCCCACTACCCAGTGCTGAGACGATGCCTCTATAATTGGGCTGTTTCTTCTTCTATTCCCTTTATCAGAAAGTTAAGTAATGTTGAATCGCTTGGGGACCTGGGTGGTTAAATATCGCCTTTTGGTCATTGTTATTTGGGTCGTGATGATTATTCCGGCCATCTATGGCGCCACCCATCTTCACCGCGTGCTGCAAAGCGAAGTCGCCAGTGCCAATGGTACTGAAATGAATCGCCAGGAAACTTTAATCAACACTGATTTTCCTCAGCAAAATCTCTATAGCATCCAGCTGGTTCTCGAAAGCCCTCAACATACGGTTGATGATCCGGTCTATACCGAACTCATCGACAAATATCTGGCGATTATTTCAGAAGAAAAAAACGTCGCCCCACCGGTTTCCTATCGCGAAAATCCCGAACACGTCAGCAAAGATCGCAAAGCAACTTATATTCACATTGGCCTACAAGCCCGTAATATTGCGGATTCAGACGTGATTGCAGATCGCCTTAGCCAAAAGCTTAAAGCCTACCCCAAACCAGACGGCTTTAAAATGTATCTCACCGGTGGTCCGCTGTTTGGCCGTGAAATCACAACCGTCAGTGCCCATGACGGCTTTAAAACCGAAGAGCGCATTTTACCCTTTGTTTTATTAGTGTTAGTTTTTGCTTTTGGCGGCTTAATTGCCGCCAGTCTGCCGATGGTAGTGGGCATGTTTTCTGTGTTTATGAGCTTAGGCATTTTGTATATTTTGGCTCACTATATGCAGATTACGTCTCTTTCGCAGAACATCGTAACCATGCTGGGCTTAGGTGTTGGCATTGATTATTCGCTGCTCTTTGTTAATCGCTTTCGCGAAGAAATGGTTCAGCGAGGCCTCAACAAAGAACAAGCCGCGATTGAAACCTTGTGTTCTTCTGGGCGCACCATTATTTATTCCGGCACGGTTGTCAGCATTGGCCTGATTGCCCTGCTCGTACCCAACGTTGTCTTTATGCGCTCACTGGGTGTCAGTGGCTTATTGGTTGTTGGCATGACCATGTTATTAGCTCTGACACTGCTGCCTGCTCTGCTGTCACTGATTGGCGAAAAGATTAATTTCCCAGCCTTTTTAAGCAACTGGACGTTTAGAACCTGGGGCAAAGGTCAGTTCTGGTATCGCTGGGCCAAGTACATTATGGCCAAGCCACTGTTTTTTAGCTTCGTTTCAATCGGTGTTCTGCTTTGCGCCAGCTTAATCACCATGGAGATGAAGGTCTGGAACCCCACGATCGGGATC
>CAJYHH010000858.1 GCA_913773825.1 Candidatus Sericytochromatia bacterium
GTCAGGGGCTGAAATCCAGCGAGTAGAGCAAGTAGAACAAAAATAGACTTCATAACAATACCTCGTTATTTACAATTATGAATCTGATTGAGCCCTCTTAAAAAAGGCTTCTTTATCAGCCATAACCGATTCAGCTTTTGAGAGTCAAGAGTATGCTTATCAGCTGAATTTTGATAACAAACTGAAAGATAGCGATTTTTTAAGTTTAAAACCCTTGAGAAATTAAAATATTGAGGGCCAATAAAACGATTAGACGACACGCACAACCCGCTTAAGCATACGCTGAAGACTTTGGCGATGCAGACCTAATAAACGCGCTGCCTGCGAGACATTGCCACCACTCTGAAGCATCATAAACTCGATATAGTTTTGCTCGTGTTCGTCCAGACTTAGGCGATATTTTTCTAAATCTAATCGACAAAAAGGCCCCTGTTCAAGCAAACAGGCCTCAATCAGTTGGGGGGTCAAGGGCTTGATCTGATAATCGATAGCACCTAGCCGCATGGCTTCAACGGCGCTGCTTATACTTCCTGCAGCCGTTAAAATCATCACCCGGCACATTGGTAAAGACTGTTGGATGAGCTTGATCATATCTAAACCACTCGCATCGCCCAGTTTTAACTCTGTAATCGCCAAATCAAACACTTGTGATTTGATTATGGGGTGAGCTTCTTGTAAACAACTGGCCTCAGTAATCCGGTAAAGCGGGGCTAATTGACAGGCGAGGCTTTGGCGGAACGGCTGATCCCCATCTACGATTAAAAGTCTTTTTAGCATCGGCATCGTGTTAGCCGCCCTTATGCAAGGCTCGTCTGAAGTATAAAGCTACTGCGTGCACAAATTGTTCCTAAAAGCTTGATCTGTTTCAGCATAAACAATCACGAGCGCAGAGAAAATGCAGCACTTCGCTGCATTGCTGGTTTTTAAAATAAAAAAGCCCGCATAAAGCGGGCCGAAACATTTGTCGAAAAAACTTTAAAAAACGACTTTAATGATTAATGCTCATACTGAAGCGTATGACCGGCTGTGGCTGCACCAACTGCACCGCTAATGGCGCCAACGCCCATCCAGGCGCCGACAGTCAAAAGCCCTTTCGTCACAGAACCTGCACCCATGGCATTGCCCAAGGTACCTGCAATCGTAAAGCCATACATGGCTCCAGCCAAAGCGCCAAATTTAATCCGCTGGGACTGCGTTTCGCCCATGACGCCCATTAAGCTGCCAATCGCGGCTGCCGGTAACATTGAGGCTCCAGAAGCAGCAGCTGCGCCTGGAATGTTGGTGATGCCACGATGAGCAAAGAGTTTAAGAGCTGTACCGGCTCCAGCGCCAACTAAAGCGCCAGCACCTGTACCAGCTGCCATGGTTTTCCAAGGCTTTTTGCCCGTTTTTTCGCCCGTAAGAATATCTACACGCAGTGAACTGGGCGAAGTATCTTGATAATGTTTAATTTCGATTTTATCGCGCTGGGCCAGGGGCGAAACGGTTTTAGGTTCGACATTTGACTGTTGTTGAGGGCTAGCAAGCTGGCGCAGGCTGGGTTTTTGAGCAGGTGTGGGTTGAACGACATGACCAGGTGTGTGATGACCAACTATGAACATATTTGATGATTTCCTTTGTTTTGAGCTTGTGACTTGTAAGCCGAAATGAATTAAAAAGGACTTACCAGCCCTGAGTCTGAGCAGCAAAGCCGCTTACACCGCCCAGCAGGGCGCCCGTCACAACACCCGCTACGGTGTGGCGAGTGCTAAATCCAGAACCGATGCCAAAACCGGCGCCATAAGCTGCTGCGCCTGCAACAGCACCGATTGCTGCACCCGCAAATTTATTGTCTGTCAGTTTGGCGCTTAAGCCGCCAGTAATCATGCCAAAATGTGGGCCACCTAAAGCGGTTGCAACAAGATAACCGGGGTGGTTGCTGACTTTTGAGACAATTAGACCAATGGTTGCCACACCGGCTACTGCACCTGCACTCAGACCGCCGCGACGCACGCCACCCGTGACTTCAGGCGAAAGATTGATTAAAGCTTTTTGACGCAGGCTGCTGGATTTAGCTTCCAGTGCGAGGTGATCTCGAGTCTGACCAATCAGCAAGGGGGCTGCAATCGGCTGGGGAGCCGTGTGCTGACGGACAGGTGTCTGGATAACCGGTGTGGAAGCAAGAGCCGTAATCTGCATAAAAGAAACCTTTCGTATTTCATCCTATTAACTAAATTTATTTCTTTAGTTAACTTTGATTTAACTTTCGATAACTTCACTATAAGACGTAATCTAAAACTAGTCAACGCCGCAAAATGTTGCACTGACTTGATTTGAGCCTGCAACTGAATGTTGCGTTGACGATGAGTTGTGTAAGCATTAAGATCATTTTAAGAGAGTCTTAGAGCTGGTTTTTAAAATCTAATTAATCTTTGAATTTAACTCGTTTTAAAGCCGCCCTTTTTCTGCCACGGCTCTTTTATTTCGTAATTCTCCGAGGTCTATATGAAATCAACTCACATGCTTGTTGGAGCTGCCCTTGGTGGCTTGCTGCTGGCTGGTGCTGCCAGCGCTCATACAACTGTCGATCAATTTGAACCTGCAGATGCTTATGAAGCAAATGGTTGCAGCGGCGCCTGCAACGGTGTTTGTGGGGGTTCTCCCAAGCCGACGCCCGAGCCCAAACCCAAGCCAGAACCAAAACCCGAACCGAAGCCAGGCAACTAATGTTTACGAGGCTGGGCCTCGGACTGGGGCTGCGCAAAACTTATTTTCGCCAGCTGTTGACCGAAAGCCCGGCTATTGATTGGCTGGAAGCGATCAGCGAAAATTTTATGTCGACACCTGCAGGTTGGGGAGACCCGGCTTTAGCTGCGCTAGAGCGTTTACGCGAACGTTACCCGCTGGCTTTGCACGGTGTTGCTTTGTCATTGGGATCAGCTGATGCGCTTAATCAGAATCATTTAAAGCGCCTTAAAGATCTGGTTGATCGCTTTGAGCCTGCGGTGGTTTCTGAGCATCTTTGCTGGACAAGTCTTGATGGCCAGGAACTTCACGATCTGTTGCCTTTACCGCTGACAGATTCTGTGTTGAATTATGTTTGTGAACGGATTCAGCAAGTCCAGGACTTCTTAGGGCGCCGCATTTTAATTGAAAATGTTTCAAGTTATGTGGTCTATGCTGAATCAACTTACTCTGAATGGGATTTTCTCAGTGAGTTGGTCAAACGCAGTGACTGTGGCCTGTTAGTCGATGTGAATAATATTTACGTCAATTCAGTGAATCATGGCTTTGATCCCCTTCAATATCTGGACGCTTTACCTGCTGAACGGGTGGGCCAGATGCATTTAGCTGGGCATCGCCAGCAGGGTGACTGGTTAATTGACACTCACGACCAGCCGGTTTGTGAAGCCGTCTGGACTTTGTATGGTGAAGCGGTTAAACGTTTTGGTGCCAGCAGTACGAATCTTGAACGAGACGGTGAATACCCGCCACTTGCTGAATTACTCGTTGAACTTGAGCGAGCTCGTCAGATTCAAGCTGAGGTCAGTCATGTCTGCGCCATCTGAGTTACTCGCTGTTCAGCGCCGTTTTAAAACATTGATTTTAAGCCCAGACAAGCAAGATTCTTCCTCAGCTGATCTAAACTGGCTGGCTCCGCCACGAGCTGAGCAGGGTGCTGAGATTTATGCAGAGGCATATGGTCTGCGTATGAGCCAAGAGCTTGCGATGCGTTTTCCGTGCTGCCAAAATCTTTTATCAGAGCGCTTTACAAGTCTAGCTAGAGACTATTTGAATCAGACTGCTTCGCTGAGTCCTTTACTGCAATTATTTGGTCAAGCATTTCCTGCCTTTTTGGCCCAAGCACTCCCTGCTGAGCCTTGGTTAGGGGAATTAGCCCGCTATGAATGGGCTCATTTTGAAACCCTTCATCGACAAGAAGCCATCGCGGGAACTTTTCTACCCCTTGATCAAGTTCTTAACCAAGCTGATCATCAAGCTCAGAATCCATCTCTGAATCAGGGCTCGTTTGTTCTGAAGTTAAATCCAACTCTGTATCTGCAATTAAGTGATTGGCTGCTTGATGCTGATACTTTATCTAAAAAACCGACACAACAGGTAGTTGCTTTGTTGATTTGGAAACATGCCGGCTGTCTATATCATGAATCCCGGCCTGTGGCTGCTTATCACCTGCTTAAGGCATTACAGTCTGGTCAAAGCCTTGAGCGGGCTTGTGAAACCCATGGTCTGACGCCTGAACAGCTTCATCAGTGGTTTAGTGATTGGGGGAGAAAAGGCGTGATTCTAGGCTTTGCTCCTGCTTCGATTCCAGTTAGCCAGGCAAGCGATACATGAGAGAAAAAATAAGCAATTGGAGAAACATGTGTTAAAACCATTGATTTTATTGAGCCTCATCGCGGGTCTCATGATGGCGCCAGCTGTCTGGGCTCATGGCGGTGAATCCCATGATCCGCTTCATCAGCATCGCGCTGTACAGGGTGTTGAAGTCACCTTTCAGCTTAAATCCCGCGCTCAATATGAAGCCTGGCTCAAGTCTCAGGGCGTCAAAGCCAGTTTGCCAGCTTCTTCGCAGGTGCTGATCGTGATTTTAGATCAACAAGCGCGCTGGCTCGACACGCGCCTCAAGCTTAAATTAACCGATGCAAATGGTCAGGCAATGGGCTCAGCCTCAGGTTTAAATCCCATTTTGGTTAAACACAAGCAGGGCCCTCACTACGCTTTTCCTGTCAATCTCAAATCTAAGCAAAACTATTTTGCAATGGTTCAGTTTCAGCATAATGGTTTGCAACGCACGGGTTTTGCGTTTAATTTGCCGTGAACCTCTCTGATGCAAAGCATGCTGTAACACCTGCTGCCACACCTGATCCCTGGGATCTCAGTGAGGTCGGAAACGCAGCGATTCAAGCTGAAATTGCCCGCCCCCTTAGCTGGACTGATCTCAATTGGGCTGAACTGCTTGGCAGTCATTGGCATAATCGCCTGGTGCATGTGCCGTTGATTTTGCTGGCGGTATCGATTTGGCTGAGTTGGCGCAGCGCCAGCCACAATCAAGCGGAAGCCAGTCTGCAGCAGCGCTTGGCAAATCGCTTATTGGCGTTTGCGATGTTGATGACCTTCCCGACGGTGATGACCGGCTTACTGCAGGCCGGGCCTTTTGAGCTGAGCGCCAAAAGTTTATTTTTATTCTGGCATCGCAATTTAGGCATATTTAGCGCCACAGCGCTGTTGGGTCTTGTGCTTTGGAGTCCCGGAGGACGGCGTCAGGCTCTGGCTGGTAGCCTGGTGCTGCTAGTGATGCTGTTAGTGGGTCTGCTGGGCGGGGTCTTGGGCAGTCACTGAAGCCACTCAACTTTTTTCATCTATCTATGTTTAAATCTAAGGAGAAACCGATAACCCCCCATGAAACTTCATACTACCCTGATAGTCAGTCTGACAAGTCTGTGTGTACTCAATGCCTGTGCTGCTCGCCAGCAGCCTGAAGCTGAGACTCAGGCCGTTAAGATTCGTTTTAATGCCGCTGTAAATGGCGCACCCTTTGTCTGTGGCAAAACTTACCCAGGCGTTGGCGCAAAGGCTTCGACTTTAACCCCCCGTGATTTTCGCTTTTATGTCAGCCATGTCAGCCTGATTGATACTCAAGGCCATAAAGTACCTGTCAGGCTCAATCAAGAGACACCCTGGCAACACCAGAATGTTGCCTTATTAGACTTTGAAAACGGCAGCGCCGGCTGTGAAGGCAATTTAGAAACCAATGATGTTGTCACAGGTACAGTTCCTGCTGGACAATACAAAGGCCTGCGTTTTGAACTCGGCGTGCCTTTTGAGCTCAATCATCAAGATGTCAATCGTGCATCTAGCCCGCTCAATCTGACTTCTCTGTTTTGGATCTGGCGCGTCGGCTATAAATTTGCGCGACTTGATTTTGCCAGCTCGGGTCAGCCTCAGGGCTATACGGTTCATTTGGGTAGCACCGGCTGTGGCGAAAGTGCGATGATGCACGGTGGCGGTGATAGTATTGCCCGTAAAGCGCCGATAAGCTGTTCTGAACCCAATCGTCCTGACGTATTCTTAAAAGACTTTGATCCCAATACTCACCACGTCACAGCTGACTTAGGCGTTTTGCTTGCAGAAAGTGATATTGACCTCAATCAACCCGAAACGCCAGCAGGCTGTATGTCGACTTTAGATGATTCTGACTGTGTCGGCATTTTTAAACAGTTGGGTTTGCCATTTGGCAAAGCGCCAGTTGGCCCACAACGCTTTTTTAGACAGGATTTATGAACGTTTATTTTTCAAAAAGTTTAGTGCTCTTGATGAGTAGCCTCACCAGTCTGGTGGCTTTGCTGGCTTGCCAGGCTGGTGAGGCCCCGGCACAGTCAACACCCTTGCCATCAGCCCAGACTTCAGCCCAGGCCACAGCGCAAGCTGAAGCTTATATCTGGAAAATGCCAGAGGGTTTTCCTAAGCCTAAAATTCCGGCAGATAACCCGATGACGATTGCCAAAGTTGACTTAGGGAGACATTTGTTTTATGACAAACGCCTGTCTCTGGATCAAAGTCAAAGCTGTGCCAGTTGTCATCTGCAGTCTAAAGCGTTTAGCGATGGTCTGCGGGTGCCTACGGGCGTAACGGGCGTGGCGCATCCACGTAACAGCATGGCTTTATTTAATCTGGCTTATAATCCAACGCTGACTTGGAATAATCATCAGTTAACCCAGCTCGAAACTCAGATGCTTCTGCCGTTGTTTGGCGAAACACCGCCTGAGATGGCGATGACCGGACTTGAAAACGAGCTGTTTAAACGACTGCGCGAACAGCCCCTGTATCAGCAAAAATTTAAGGCGGCTTTTCCCCAGGATCAAGACCCCTTTACTCTTTTACGTCTGACCCAAGCGTTGGCTAGTTTTGAACGCAGCATGATTTCAGCAAACAGTGCTTATGACCGCTATGTTTATGCTGAAGACGACAGCGCAATTAGTTTGTCGGCCAAACGCGGTGAAGCGCTCTTTTTTAGCGAGACGACCGAGTGTTTCCACTGCCACGGCGGCTTTAATTTTACGGATTCCAGCAGCCATACGGGTAATGCATTTACAGAAAGACCCTTTCACAATACTGGTCTGTATAATCTAGGCGGAACAGGCGCTTATCCAGCGGATAATACGGGTTTATATGAACTCACCCATCTTCCCGAAGATATGGGCCGTTTTCGGGCTCCCAGCTTGCGCAATATTGAGCTGACCGCCCCTTATATGCATGATGGCAGCATTGCTACGCTTGAAGACGTGATTGAGCACTACGCTGCTGGTGGACGCACCATTCGTTCTGGTCCTTATGCCGGAGTCGGATCGACAAACCCTTATAAAAGTGGCTTTGTTAAAGGCTTTAAGCTGACTGAGCAAGAAAAAGCCGATCTGATTGCGTTTTTAAAAAGCCTGACCGATCACAGCTTTATTCAAGACCCGGCTTTGAGCGATCCCTTTGCTCAAAGTCTTAAATAAGCTGACATCATCTGGCATAAGCAGATCCAGCCAGATGCAACCATATGCTGCATTGGCAGCTGCTCGGTGCTCTTGTTAGTCTGAAGCATACTCAATTGGAGATCACTATGAATCGTTTTTTTACACCCGCTTCTTTACTTTCAGCGCTGCTTTTACTGAGCGCTTGCGGCACCCCTGCTGCAAATCCGCCAGCGGTTAATCCCTCTGCAACGCCTTCTACAGCCTCTGTCGACTTTACAGTTAAGTTTAAAGGTATGGTCAATGGTCAGCCTTTCCGTTGTGGTCAGGAATACACCGGTATTGGCACCACTGGATCTAAAATTCGCTCTCGTGACTTCCGTTTTTATGTCAGCGCTCCACGCCTGGTGGCTGCTGACGGCACTGAAACCCCAATCACGCTGACGGCTGACAACAAATGGCAGACTCAAAACGTTACCTTGATTGACTTTGAGGACGGGACCGGTGGTTGTGAAGGCAACGCTGATACCAATGCCGAAATCAAAGGTACGATTCCAGCGGGCACCCTGAAGCCTGGGATGAGCCTGCGCTATGAGCTGGGCCTGCCCTTTGCGCTTAATCATGCAGATGCCAGCCGTGCAGCTTCGCCGCTTAACCTGACTTCGATGTTCTGGATCTGGCGTTTTGGCTATAAGTTTGCCCGTCTGGATATGGCCACAACAGGGCAGCCCCAGGGCTATTACATCCATATCGGCAGCACAGGCTGTACCGGTGATATGGCGATCAAACATGAAGGGCATGATCATGCTGCGCCTACTTCAAGTCCAGCAGCCAGCGCCAGCCCCGCTGCTGATCATGGGGCCTTGGATCCCAGCCTGAGCAAACCCCCGGCCAGCTGCAGTGAGCCTAATCTTTCGACGATTACGCTGACTAACTTTGATGCTGAAAAACAGCATGTTGAAGCTGACCTGGGCCGTTTGTTAAGTGAAAACAATGTTGACGTCAATCAGGCGGATACACCCGGTGGCTGTATGTCCGGTCTGGATGATTCTGACTGTAAAGGGATCTTCAAGCAGCTGGGCCTCGGCAGCGATAAAAATTTTCAGGGTTTCTTTGCTCTCAAAGCCAACTAATCGCCTGCTTTAGCTTAAGCCCGCTCCGGCGGGCTTTTTTCATGTCTAAACAGAGAAAAAAGATGCTGTCCAGACGCAGCAAGTTGTTGCGCCAGGCTCGTTTAGCTGGCTTAGCAGGTTAAACTAAAAACATGCAACACCCGCTTACCGAACTCAGAATCTCAAACCGCTGGACGCGTTTGCGTTCAACGCTTAGCCTGATTGGCCAAGGGGTAAGCTCCTGGCTGCTGCCACCTTTACGTTCGCCTGACGAGTATCAGGATCGACTGGCTTGGCTGGCCCTCTTGCGCTGGGTCATGATTGCTGGCCAGCTTGCCTGCGTCACGATGGCTATTCGTCTAGAATTTGTAACCCTGGCCCTTGCTCCCTTGATCTACAGTTTGATTACGGTCCTGGGCCTGCTGAATATCTGGGCTTGTCGGCGCCTTCAGCGGGGGCTGCTTCGCAACCCAACCGTTGAGCTCTTGGCCTGGCTGTTGGTTGACTGGTGCCAGCTTGTGCTGCTGCTCAGCCTCAACGGAGGCATCAGCAATCCGTTTTACCCCGTTGTGTTTGTCCACGCCATTTTGGGTGGGGCTTTGCTACCGCGTCAGCTCGGTTGGGCTTTTCTGACAATTCTGGGGTCTGGGCTTTACCTGCTCAACCCGGTTGTGTATGTCTTTCATGGCTCTCAGACTTTTGTCCGCCTGTCAGCGTTAGTGGGCTGGCTGATTCAGTTTGGCGTACTCACTGCAGCCTGGAGCATAGCTGGCGCTTTGTCGCGCCGCCTTTTGCAATTCCGCGTCAGAGCTGAAGCCTTAAGCGTCAGGCAACAACACTTACAGCGTGTGCATCTGCTAGGTGCACTTGGTGCCGGGGTTGCCCATGAATTTGCAACGCCCCTCAACACCATGCGTCTGCGCCTGGATCGCCTGCGCCGCCGCTATGAGCAAGACGATGACGTGCAGATGGCTTTGCGAGCACTCGAGCAGTGTGAACAGCGTCTGCGCCAGATAGCTGCTTTACCTGCAAAGTCTGATCTGGACAGACTCGCTCCGCTTGAGCTGAAACCTTATCTTGAAAAGCTATGTCAGTCTTGGTGCCGGAGCTGGCAAAACATTCATCTCCAGATGCAATGGGTAGCGGTAGATCATCTGGCTCCGCGTTTGCCAGAACTCGTGCTGCGTCAAGCTATGAAGAATCTGCTGGATAATGCCGCACAGGCGACTCAAGGCCAGGGCCAGATTACCCTAAGCGTGGCTCAGGATAAAGATCGCTTGCTGCTGGAAATCAGTGATAATGGCCCAGGTTGGCCCATGACTGTCCAGAGTCATCTTGGCGAGCCTTTTGTGACAACGCGTGAAGCGGGTACTGGACTGGGACTTTATACGGTTTCGATGTTGGCCGAAGCTCTTGGCGGCAGCATCGAATTGCTCGACAATTCTCCGCAAGGAGCTCGTGTTCGCTTATGTTTGCCTCTGACACTTTGACCTTACTTTGACCTTTGTTTGCCGCACCCTGGTTATGACAGGTTATGGCCTTGCAATGCTGATGTGGTGTAATCGCCCCTCGGCTCGTCATAGTCAGGTTTCAGTACACTTAGGCCCAAAGGACTCTCGCAGAAACGAGGCTTTTTTAAGTCGTTTTCTCTAAACTTAAGCTAAAAATTTCAGGCATCAATATCAGTGAGAACCTGTCATTTCTCTCAACTCGGGCAAATGACTGATCAGCGTGTTATTAAAACATCTGTTATATGATAAGTTCCAGGATTGCTAGTCGCTTGAGTTAAATGCTTGAATTTGTTAATCTCAAAGGTCTTGTCCAACTCTATAGTGTATCTTAGTCGAAAAACCTAAAAGCCTCGATTCTTTAGCTTATACCCTACAATGAATTTCTGACTCACACATTTGAGTTCAGTTGAGTCATTCAAGCTTTTAAGCTGATCACAAATCAAGGAACAAGTTATGACACAGACCGGGGAATTTATCTGGGACGGCAGCTTATGGAAAGTGAAGTTAAATTTTCCTGACTGGCAGGGCTACACGCTTCAGCAAACCATGGACTATCCTTTAACTTACGCCTCAGAAGGGCTTGTGTTATCTCTCGATAACGGCGATAGCAACACCCCTCCTTCAGGGCGTCATTATGAATATTTAAAATGGCTTCAGGCTCACCAGGCGGGAATCCAGAATGCCATGCTGAGGGCATTATTTAATCAGTACCCGGATTTTAAGGCAGAAGCTCTGGAATGGCATGAAGAAGATCATCAACCCAGACTGTCTGTTATTTTGCCGGAGATAAAAGATATCGAGGCGCTTAAACGGCTGGTGTGTCCACGCCGTTTGATGCTGATTAGAGAGTCTGAAGCGCTGGCCAAACCGCTGTTTGCCATTGATGTGGATTGCAGCTGGGATGAACAGGGGCTGGGTGTTTTAATCTATGGTGAAAAAGTGCTCGAAGCGGCTGAGAAAGACATGATTTTTGATTCATACGAGCTAGAGGCTCATGTTCAGGACATTTTAAACAGCTGATGCCT
>CAJYHH010000859.1 GCA_913773825.1 Candidatus Sericytochromatia bacterium
CGTTAAGCAGACCCAGCCAGTAGCTCCAGTTTTTAATATCGTCCCATTCACCAGCCGTCAGCAAACCGGCTTCAGGTTTAATATTAGGCTCAGGGAAAGGGCCTGGCATAATGGGCATAATGCTAGCATCACCAGACGCAGGTCGAGTCACTGAACCAGAGGGAGTAGAACCAGAGCTGTCGGACATGCCGCTGCCCGCACTGGCAGGCATGGGCGCCATGGCAGGTGCACCAGCAGCCATTTCAGCGGCCCCCCCACCAAAACGGGTCCCGCCAACATTGCCAGGAACAGGGGTAGGCAAAACCTGAGGCGTAAAGGTCGGAATCGGCGGAGGTGTAGCCACAGCACCCGGTTGAGCAGGCTGAGGGCTTGAGCCGGGTAAGATAGCTGAAGGTTTGGGATAAGGGGTGATGGCCTGGGGCCCCCCGTTACAGGCAGCCAACAGGCTCATACTAAAGGCCGTGAGCAGGAACTTGATCAACTTGTGTCTCTTCATGTGTTGACTCCATGTAAACTTGTTATCTACAAGTTTACCATAAAGTAATGCACAAGAGAAGAATGGCGAGAAACAGTATTGTGATCATTACAAGCAAATTCAATCATATTTCTGAATTAATTGAGCTTCTTATTTTTCAGAAGTTCTTTTAAAACCTTTTTGGGTGTCAATCACTACAAACGGAAAAAATTATCCTGACAAAAAAGATTGAGTTCCGCTAGCGCTTAGAGCTACGCTTTGAAATGATTCTGAGAAAGTCTGATCGCGAGAAACAAATCCATGCCACATGTCGGCGCGCCAGTTTTATTGAGCCTGACGCTATTACTAAATCTCCTGCCCGCCAACGCCCAAGGGATGAATCAGTCAGCTAGTGAGCCAGCTGTTGAGTCGACCAGTGATGCAGCCCATCAGGCTTGTCTGAGTGATGCGCTTCCGGCTGAAAAGACCATAGCAGCCTGTGGACAATTGCTTAACAACAATCCGCTTAATATCAAGCTGCTGCTGCGGCGAGCCAGCTTATTGTTAAATCAGGAACAGTATCAAGCAGCCCTTAAAGATCTTGAGCAAGCGCTAAGGTTAAACCCCAATATGACGGAAGCGCTGCGCCTTAAAGCCCAGCTACACTTTAGCCTTGAACAATACAGCCCTGCCTTAAAGCTCTTAAACCGTGCAATTCAGGTTCAACCTGCTGATCCAGAAATGTTTTTTGAGCGCGCTGTTACAAGGGTCATGCTCAATCAGATACCCGACGCACTGACGGATTTTAGCCAGGCCGTCCGGATCAACCCCAGTCATAGTGAAGCACTTAATCGACGAGCCATGCTCTATGAAGGCCTTAAACAATACGAACTGGCGCTCAAAGATTATCATCACCTGCTTGAGCTTGAACCTCGTAACTACGATTATTATTATCGCCGGGGCTACGCTTACTTCAACCTTAAGCAGTATCCAGAAGCCCAGGCTGATGCTCTGGCGGCTTATGATTTAGATTCCACTCGTCCAGAAGCTCAGAGCTTACTCGAAAAACTAAAAAAATGGTTAAACTAAAAAAATTGTTGCTACGGCTCAATTAAATTGTCTGATCAAGTTATCACTTTATACAGACTACTTGACTAGCTCTTTCAAACTGAAATTCGCCGCATAAAGGCTTTACAGGCTTAATGCTTCAGTACCTGTCCTTGTGATGAGTTAAGGGTTCAGGTAATTTCCGCTGTTCTTGACCCGAGAATAAATCACACAGATTAAAACGGTGATAATGCTTTTCTGACCACGCCAGCAAAACCGGAATCTTATCCAAACCCAAGACAGCTTAAGACCCAGATGGTCTATCGAACTGTGTCTTGAGTTGTCTGAATCAGGCTTAGATCATACGTTCTATCCAGGCTATCTTTGCCAGAAAGGCGACCTGTCATCGCATCCAGGCGCAGCTGGCTAGTGGTGCCTCGAACCGGATCATTAAAGCTGTAATAAGTGCCAACTTCATCCCGATTGCGGCCCGTGATCAAAATAAAATGTTCACTGAGGTCTGAATTTGCATCTGCCAGTTGCCGGTAGCTGATCCCTGCAATCACGGGGTTTCCAGCTTCTAGTTCTTCGTCAATGATCTCAAGAGCTAACATGGCCTGATCACGCATAATGTTGATACTCGGATGAACTTGAATTGCAAAAGTATCCGTATTTTCTTTAGCACATCCGTACTGGTTAAACATCGCTTTAACCGTCTGATGACTGTCCTGACCGTTTTGCTGCTGGAAAGGCTGAATATGAAGCTCAATTGCCTCACCGCGTATCGAATCACGCAGCGCAGCCAAAGCCTGAACAGTATTGGCACCAAACTGGCCATTGGTGCTCACTGTGTGAGTCTGGCAAACATCTAGCAGCGTGGGATGATTCAAAACCATGCCCAGTGCAGTTTGAATCCGTTTGACCTCATCAGCAAATTCAGGGTTCTGAATATTCTTTTCGTTGACCTGAAGACTGGAGATCTCAAAACGTCGCAGAACCTGATTGAGTTCCTGGGGCGTAATCCCGTATTGATTAAGACCTTGATGAAAATCGTAGCGGATCAGGGCTTGTGTGGCGGGGCTCCACTTAGGTGCTTGGGTATCAATTACAACCGCAGGCATCTTGGGCCCATTAATCGGTTTTACCTGAGAGCTGTCTGTTTGGATGACCGGGGCAGTTTGAGGAAGCGTGTCTGCAGAGTGAGAAGGCGTCTGAGCTGAAGGGAGCAGCGGCGAAATATTCACTGGAGCAGAATTAACGGGCAAAGCACGCTGCACATCGGGCATTCAGGCGGCTTCCTTTCGGTAAGGGAATCTGGAATGAGGTGTTTAAGAAGAAGCACCGGTAAAACGCTAAACCGGTGCTTCTGAAAACTTGCAAATAAAATGGATTGCAAAAGCCAACTTAATACAAGTACATATATCTTAATGTTCCAAATGGGCATTTAGCAAGCCCTCTCGGCACATTTTTATGTAGCCTTTATATTTCAGCGCGCAAGTTTGCAAGAATTTCTAAGACTTTTTAGACGGAGCATAGCCAGACTAATAGTATGACGACACACTTTTCATTTTAATTTGAAGATGTGTACCCACAGGGCATGCAACATTCCGGCCTCCGAGCACCCAAAAGGCATAAACCGGAATCTAAGATGTAGATAAGGTCAGGTTATTCAGCTTTTAGATCACGTGCAGAATGACGCGATCATTTACTTGAACTCACAGTGTGAAAGAGAACTAGAACTGACATGCTGACGCTTCATGAATCAGCATGCAGTCTGGCTTTTATCTCTTTAGAACTCAGCTAACTAATGGGCGCCGGGCTGCAAACTGGCGCTGTAGCTATAATCCATGCGTACATTACCTTGAGGGTCCAGGCTGGCTTGTTTAAGGGTAATATTAGGATCAACACGGCGAATCAGCGCCTGTAAATCCAGCGCAAAAACGCGACCGCTTTCGGGATCCGGTGTCCCTTTACGATTGCGGCGTTCGTACTGAATTTTTTGCTGTTCCAGCATCTGATCAACCTGATCCGCCACTTTATCAGGCGCATTGGCAATTTTGCCGACAATATTCAATAGGAAGTTTTTCAGATTCATTTTATCGAGGCTGACTTCGAGCTGATTATTGACAATTCGGGTGCTCAACTCAAGTTTGGCCGAGACATCAATCAGTTGGGTGCCAACGGTGACGTTCTGAATCTTAACTTTGCCGTCAGCTTCAATGCTCAGATTGACGCGTTTTAAGCCAGAGGCTTCAAGCTGGGCTTTGACTTCGTCAGCCATTACGCGACGCATTTCGGGCGTGAGCTGGAAGCTGAGCTGGCCGTCAGGAATATTGACCCGATTGGGGTCGCCTTCAACTTTAGCGGTCCAGCTGACATCCCCCATTGGCAGGACTTTCTTTTTGCCATAGAGATCCATCTCAAGTCGGGCATTATGCAGTTGAGAGTTATTGTCGATGGTAAAGTTACGCAGCGTACCGTTGGGATTGAGGTTCAGTGTCAGATTCTCAAAGTTCAGGCTGGCGTTCTGGAAATCAGCAAAAGCTTTATCCAGTGCGCCATTGACCTGGCCCATGGTGCCTTGGAAGCTATCGCCAAAATCTTCGCGAGCTGAGAGCTTGCTTAGCAGCGCTTGGATTTGACCGCGTTCAGCGCCAAGAGAGCCTTTCAGGCTGATCTGCAAACCTTCTGGTGTAGAGCGCACACTGCCGCCACCTTTAGCGACATCTACATCATCGACGCTAAAGCCAAAGTTCAGGTCATTAAGCTCAAAGCCTGAGAAATCACGCTTAACGCTGATGCTGCCGGTTGCACCTTCGGGGCTATCCAGGGAGAAGCCATCAACTAAGCCAGAGACTTTAATATTCTGGCCGGTAATTTTATACGCGCCGTCTTTGTCTTCAATCTGAATCTGACCGCTAGAGGCTAATTTAAGCGGACGGCCGTTAAAGCTGCCGTCAACGCTTAAGGGTTTGCCATCAAAGCCTTCAAAGCGCAGTTGGCCATTGGCGGGGTTATAAATTACCTGGCCATCTGTTTTGAGATGCTCAAGCTTGAGAGCGCCAATGGTGGCATTAATCGTGCCACCCTGACTGCTAAAGACAATTTCACCGCTTGGTTTAGCCTGCATGCTCACAGAACCTTCAGTGCGAAGTTCACTCACGCCATGTTCAGGCAGTGAAGCCGTCAGAGGCTGATCCCATTTCAGCGTGCGGGATTGAATATCATAGCTGACTGGGCCAGCTGATTCAGCGCGGTCAATTTTGATTTCGTCAAACTGTCCACCCGCTTTAAAACTGCCGCCTTCAACTGGATTTACTGTCAGGCCTGCGGGCGTGTAGTTCAGCGTGCCCTGGCTCAGGCTGACATCTTTAAACTTAAAGCCCGCAATATCTCCCTGGCTGAGCTGGGCTTCGCCAGAAGGACCGGCTGCAAAGGTAATATGCTGACGCGCCAGATCTGCTGTGACATGCCCCTGGAACTGCAGGCCTTTAAAGCTGATCTGACCGCTGGGATCCACATAATCCAGGCTGGCTTTGTTATTGCCAATCGTCTGAGCGTCGATATTCTGACCTTGAATGGTGCCTTTAAAGTCCCCTTTGAGATCCAGACCAATATTGGTCGAAAGCTCGATATTGCGGCCTTCTTCGACGTTAATACTACCATTGGGGCTAATGCTGGCGCGACCACCGCCGCTGAGTTTGTTAATACCCAGATCGCCAATTGTGCCCTGCATGCTGAATTGACGGGCATCCAGATTGACCTGGCCAGTATGAGTATTGGCTTCGAGATTGCCTTTAAGCGAGACCTGACGCAGCTCAACGCCCGGCAGACTGACTTTTGCTGCGCTGCCATCTAAAGGCTTATCTGCTGGAGATTCAAGTCTGACGCGACCGCCGTTAATATCTGTTACCAGACGACCACCGCGCATCCGCAGCTGGCTCATCTCGATACCAGGCAGCTTGAGTGAGCTAGCCGTTGCGTTTAACGTGCCGCCATTGCGCGACTGCAGCGAGATATTGCCCTGGGCCAGATTGCCTTCGAGTTTAGCGCCATTTAATGACAGACCTGTGAGCTGAACAGGCTGATCTTTAGGCTTAAAGTCCATCCGGGCAGCGCGATTGCCGGTGGTTTCTAAGCTGACTTGCTGGCCCTGTAAGGAACCTCGGAAATTACCGTTGAGGCTCAGGCCCATATCACTGACCAGCTCAAAATTGCTGACCTGTTTGAGATCCACCTGACCATTTGGTGACAGGGTTAAATCCCCTGTACCGCTCAGTTTAGAGAAACCAAAGTCACCGGCTTTTCCACGAGCTCTAAAAGTGGCATCATCCAGCTGCAGGCCGCCAGCCGGGTCAAAGTGGATTTTGCCTGAGCCTGAGACGCTATCTACACGGATATCGCCCGCAGTGCCCGACATGCTAAAGCTACGGGCATTGAGGTCAACCCGACTGGAGTTGAGTTCAGCATTGAGGGTGCCTGTCAGTTTAATATTGCGCAGATTGGTGCCAGGCATTGTCAGGCGCTGGAGATTCGCTTCGGGCGTGGCGCCGTTAACGCCTTCTAACTGGATTTTACCAGCAGCCGTCTGGGCATTCAGGGCTGCATTTTGAACACTTAAGCCCTGAACCCCAATTTGCTGACCACCCTGATTGAGATTGCCGCTAAAGGTCAGGGTTTTGCCAGGTGAGAGTTCAAAGCGCATATCCTGGGGTTTACTTTGATCATGGCGCAAAGTTCCTGATAAAGCCAGATTCTGAATCTGGAGTCCACCCTGAGGCGAACTAAAATTACCGCGCAGGCTGACATCAGTAGTTTCAAGATTGGTGACATTGCCATTACGCGTCAGGTTCAGGCCGCCCTGAATCTGATCAAAATTAGCACTTGCTGGCCCTAATTTTAGCTGTAGTTTTTCTGCTGAAACCGTGCCGCCACCAGATTCTACTTTTGAGACCTGGCCATTGGCTTCAACATGGCTCTGAACTTTGAGATCGGTAATATTGACTTTGCCGCTGACGGGTAAATCCTGACCGGTCAGACCTTTAATACGCTGCTGCAAACCAGCCCGCTCAGCTTCGGTGACATTCAGGCTTAAATCAAGTTCAGTAGCAATATCGCTGGTCATATCGCGATTCAGCTGACCACGCGCCTGAATCTGCATTGAGTCAGAGCCTTCGCGATCC
>CAJYHH010000860.1 GCA_913773825.1 Candidatus Sericytochromatia bacterium
CCGTGTTAGCCTTGCCAGCCCGAATTGAACCCCGCTTCAGGCCGGTTCACGCCCGGCTGTGGCAGGACTAAAGGCTGAACATTATTTAAAGCTAACTTCAGACGTTTTTTTCATCAAACCATCTGCTGGCCCCTTGATCCCTTGACCTATATACCTTAGACAATCTGCCAAATGAGATGATTCAAAATTTTAACGAGAACTATTTAACGAGAAATAAAGATAAATAAAGAGAGAAAGAGGAGACAACCATGAACTGCTCACACTGCCAACAGCTCGTCAATCATATGCATTCTCGTCATCTGAGCACAGAACGTGAGGTTTTATTTGAAATCTGCGCGGGCTGCGGCAACATCTGGCTGGATTTTGGTGCTACCCGGCCTAAGCTGCATCAAGCTGTAGAAGCGCAGGTTGAGCGTTGGGAACATCATCAGCATCATTTGCAAGCGAGCTTTAATCAACCTCAGGATCAGGTGGGGTAAAAATATGGAGCTACCTCTGCTGATTGCCCTGCTGCTGCTGTTTTCTCTGCCGGTCTTTAATTGATAGGTGAGTTCTGCGCTGCGGGCTGTTAAAAGCCCCTAGTCCAGAGCTCACGGCTCTGCCGAACGTGTCATCCCTTGCCGGGTCTTCTTTTACACCATTCAGAAGACCCGGTTTTTTTCGTGCTTTAAGCATCTAAGCGTTAAGTCTAGTTATTAGTAACTTATTCGCAAATCAGTTTTGTTAACCACAAAAAAAGTAAAAAAGCGCAGGGGTCGTCTGCGCTTTTTGACGGCTGGCGCCTAGACATCAAGCAAATGCTATGCGCCTAAGACCTGCTGTTTTTGCTGGATCTTGCTCTGCTTTCTGCGGCCATCAAGCAACAGATCGCTTTCATGGGCAAGCTCTTTCAGCTCTTCCCAGCGGGCTTCTCGGACCTTACTGTAATGCGCTTCCTGTTCGTAACGCTTTTTACTCGCTTCGAGAATAACATCCATAAATGAAGAACTCATCTTCATTACCTCCTTCAGCATTGAGTCTGTTGTTATTGATTACTCTGAAATAAATTTGCTGCATCTGAGTGTTTTTTAAACTCTCTTTGCGACTTGTTTACTTCATTTTTTGGCACTCTTTATATCTGAGTGCTAATTACATATTACCTTTTTTGAATCTGTCCTGTCAAATCTGGCCGTCTTAACCTTTGATCCAGAAGCCGCCAGCAGCCTGGATTTGAACCACCTGAAAAAATCTTCAGAAAAATGACTTAATTTAAAGAAAGCTTAAACAACTATTTACCTATATAGAGAGAAGGATTTCTAAAGAGGTATTTTATGCCAACCGTCGCAGCCCACCCCGCGCTCCAAATCAAGGGCTATAATCCTTACAACTCCGCGGTTCTCAACCGTTCTGGCGGAGAAGTATTCCGGCCAACAGCAGCTGCTCAGCAGAGCACGGCCAGCGACGGCAATCGTTTTTCTGTGCTGGGCAATGATGGCTATCGCACCCCCACTCAGCCGCTGCCCGGCAATCCTGGCGAAAATCGCACCCAGATCGACGCTTATAATATCTCTTACCGCCTAAACAGCCTCAACGTTAAAGTCCCCTATGCCCAAGTTGAGCTTTATGACCGCACCCCCGAAGACGCCATGCATTTAGAAGGCCTCGACTTTAATATGCATATGAAAGCCGGTCAGGTCAAAGTCAACGATGTGGATGTATCGATCACCATCGGCTCAATGCTCGACCAGGCTAAACTGCCCGTCAAAGTTAAAGATGTCCGGGTTGTCTTTGACCCCGATAATAAAGTGCGAGTTGAAGCCAAAGTCAGCAAATTTGGCATTACCGTCCCGGTTAAAGCAATTGCAACAGTCGGCACCACCCCCCAGGGTGAAGTCCAGGCCTCTTTAGGTAAAGTGACCGTTGCCGGCATGGGTGTTAACGGCCTGATGAAAACCTTTGGCCTTTCACTTGAAAAAACCCTTAAGCTCAATGACCCCAGCAAAGGTTATTGGGCCGTTGGCAATACGGTGACAATCGCGCCTAACCGCATCCTGGCTCAGCCCGGCATCAGCGTCAATGTTCAGAACATCAGAACTCATGTCGGTGATTTAATTGTCACGATGGGTGACACCCCTGAAATTGCCGCTCAAGCCACCAGCATCGCCCAGCAGCGCAATCTCAATTCAATCGTTGTGCAGGGCGGACACTTTTACTATGACGGCTATTTTGTCAAAGACGGCAAAGTCCGCCTCGAAGACAAAACCCCCGGCACCCCCCTGCAGATGGAAAAAGACGGCGAAACGATCATGAACCTGCGCAAAGGTTTTGTGGCCGTCAGCGAGCCGCGCTTCCAGGGCATGATTGAAGGCAAACTCGGTGATGGTTCACTCAAGAGTCCTCAGACCAGCCTTGAAGCCACTACTTCCACCCTCAAAGGCAAAATGTGGGGCGCTGTCCCGCTAAAACTTGACCTGCGCTTTGGCAAAACCGACAAAGGCCAGCTGATGTTCACTCCCGAAAACGCAAAAGTCTTAGGCTTTATCCCCCTGCCTGATTCACTAATCCGCGGCCAGGTCCAAAAAATGGTCGATGGCGGCATTCCTTACGAAAAAGGCGTGGCTCTGCCCTCACTTGGCGACACCGAACTCGGCACCCTCAAACAAGTTGTCCACCAAAAAGACTACCTGATCCTCGAAGCCGGAAACGAGCCGTAGCCAGCGATGCCAGCTTCGCTGGCGTGGTGGGTTCAAAGGCGATAAGAGTTTTTGGGTTCTTTTGATTTTGTATTTAAACCCATCACTCAAGCCTTATCCGTAAGTCAGCAGAGCTGACAAGGGCTAAGGACAGCAGCGCTACCCACCACGGACTCCTGCGGGGTCAAAGATTAAGTCCTGACTAAATCTAAGGATTCTGACGCAGGATCTTTTTGAAAATTCCTGATAGACTGCATAGAAGTGAAATTTACGGAGGCCCTCAAATGGGAGATGTTAAAGTCAGCAATAGCGCACCGGTCCAGGCAGCATCTGAAGTCAGCAAGCCACAAAAAGCTGAAAGTGCGCTGAGTAAACATCTCTCGGGCATCAAAAACGCTCTGTTTGGCAAAACCGGCATGTCTGCTCTGGCAG